>DYDE01000045.1 GCA_020718065.1 Marinifilum sp.
TGTTTACTCATTATCCTGATTGCTCCATCTCCATGCATTAACAATTATTATAAACAGTAAAACAACTTCTATGGTAGCAACAATAATGTAATGAGGAGCAAGGCTTCCACCACCAACCACATAAATAATTGTAAAAATTCCCGCAATGATATTTGTCCAGCGATTTGCTTTATATTTGAGAACCCTTGAAAGATAGATCATAAGAATTGGAATATTTGTAACAATTGCAGCAATGGCCATAATTGTTTTCACATTTCCCGGTATATCCATGGTGTTTTTATTCACCAGTTCAATTATAATGGAATAGATGTCTGCAAATATCATATTCATCATCACTACGATCCACAAAGTAGAAAGCTTAACCCTGATGTCTAATTTTTTCTGATTTTTCATATGTGCCAAGGAGTTTTTTAACAATACACAAATTTAAAATTTAAAACCAAAGTGCAATCCGGGTTCAAACAAAAAATAATTCGGCCACTTATTTTCAATTTTGTTGAATGATTCTGGAACATTCGTATTAATTGGCCAATGTGTCATTGCCACCGAAGGCTCTATAAAAAACCTGTTTTTAAAGAATTGAAAATGATATCCCAAACGATAGGTCATAAATAACTGATACCCATTTTGAATATGTTTTTTATTTTCATCCATGTATTTTTGTAGCATATTCCCTGCATCAATGGAAGTATATGCACCTTTCCACCAAAAACGTTGATACACTAAGCCAACTCCAAATGCCTTAACATATCCGGGATAATTTTCACCTGTAGCTTGAAACGATTTTCCGTAAGGTATCCCCAAAGGCCAGGCGTATCTCCATGTTTTTAATTCTATTGAAACAACATCCTTTGGAGTTATATGATAACCAAAGTGTAGTTGAACTAATTCAGGTGGGTTGGGATCGTCAGGAATAAAATTTCCCAACAACCATATTGTGCTACCTATAAAGAACTTCCTATTAGTGGAGTCTTGCTTTGTTTTTTGACCAAAAGTTGAAGAAATTGCTACAACAAAAACAGTAGCCAATAGAACAAGTTGTTTTTTCATTATATTTAAGTTTTAAATTGATATTTAGTATTTGCAAGAAAACTCAGTGTCAGATAAGAAAACGTCAAGAATGAGGCTTTCGTAGTTTTGAAAATCAAGGAGTTTACATGGGTAAACGACTGTTTTCAAAACAAGAATAACGAAATTATTGGCGTTTTCTTGCTGACACTATTTAAATTTAATGCAAAGATAAGTCTGCTCCTTTCTTTAAATCGTTCACTTAAGTTAATAAAAGAAAGAAATTAAAAAAAGCAGAATTAGAGATTGCTTAAAATTAGATTTGTTAAAATATCAATATTGGGGCTAAAGCCCTATTGTATTGTGTTTTTTGTCCCCGACTTAAAAGTCGGGATTATTAATAATATTGCCACGACCTTTAGGTCGTGGTTAATTTGAAAGAAATAAATGGGGCTTTAGCCCAATAATTTACTGATGAAAAATAGATAATAAAAAATTTAAACAACATCTTAATAACAAAAGTATTTAGTGTTTGCAAGAAAACTCAGTGTCAGGTAAGAAAACAACAAGAATAACGAAATTATTGGCGTTTTCTTGCTGACACTATTTAAGAAAAGGAAAATTATTTGGTTTGCTTCAACAACCTTTTACGAATACGACTTAATGATTGAGGAGTTATTGCCAGATAACTAGCTAACTGATATTGGGGTACTCTTTGTGCTAAGTTAGGTCTGTTTTTTAACAAAGCCAGATATCGCTCTTCTGGAGTCATCAATTTATAATTTGTGAATGTTTCCTGAAAATTTGCCAGCATTACTTCAGACATAATGCGACATACAGATTCGAATTGTGGGTATTTCCTGAACATCTCATTTTCATGCTCGGGTGTGCCAATACTTATTATAGTGTCTTCAACACATTCCAAAAAATGCTCAGAAGGGACTTGCTTTCCATACCCCATAGGAACTATAGGTTGTTCTTCCGTATAGAATTCTAATGTTTTCTCTTCGCCATCTTTTATCAAGTAGCTTCTTATGCATCCTTTTAATACAAAATAACTTTCATTAGATATATTACTCTCCCTTAAAAGAATAGTTCCTTTTTTAAAACTTTTAATAATAACACTTTCAATTATCACCGCTTTAAGCTCCTCAGAAAGCGAAACATGTTTTGATATGTATTTGACCATTTCATTTTCCATCGTTCACTTTTCTTCTTATTGATGCCTAATTTGAATATAGTTCTAACAAAATCACAGCCCTATAGCTATGCTTATTCAGATAAATATGATCTAGTTAAACATTTTTTTGTAAATATATTTGTTTTTTTTTAACATCAACACAAGGAGTTTTTTTTATTTTGTATATTTTTTTGATTCATATCAAAGGTGAAGAGAGGTGTTTAACTGTAATTTCATCCAGGTTGTTGTATCGTTTATATTGCTTTTAATTAATTTATCAGTTATAAAAAATAAATTATTTGTTCAGGCAACTTTTAACAAGTAATTTAGGTTATTACTTATAAACGAACTTTTAAGCAGGAAAATTGGAAATTAGGGAAGTAATTGAGCATTGTAAATCAGGGAATCAAATTGCACAAGGCATTTTGTTCAATACCCACTATCGGCAGATGTACAATTTATCGAAGCGCATTATATATAACCATCACGATGTTGAAGATGTACTCATTGTTTCATTTACAAAGGTTTTTAACAATATTAAAAAATTTGAATTCAGGGGTAACGATAGTGTAAGCAAATGGATTAAAACAATTGTTATCAATGAGTCAATAAGACATGTAAATGAACGAAATAAAATTAGCTATGATGACGATTTGCCCGAATATAAAATGAATGCACCCTATGATACAGAAATTGTTGATATTGATATTGAACTGATTTATTCCATCATTGAAACAATGCCTGTTGGTTATAGAATGGTATTTAACCTGTTTGCTTTAGAAGGGTATTCGCATAAAGAAATTTCAGATATGCTAAATATAACTGAAAGTACTTCAAAATCGCAGTTGCGAAAAGCAAGGATAAACATTATTGAAAGAATAAATAAAACAAAAATATATGGAAACACATCACATTGATTCAATTATTAAAAAAGCAATAAATGAATCCGAAGGGTTTTACGATATAGAAGCAAATAATGCCAAAGAAAGAATATGGAACAAAATTCAAAAACAAAAGCAAGTCCAACCACTTTTCATCCGCTTATTGGTTGCCGCATGTATTTTGCTTTTTATGGGCATATCCCTTATATTGATTTCGAATATTAAAGCCAGAAATAAAATAAACACCCTTGTTGAAATAAATAGCAGCTTAAAGAATGAAGCGATTAAAATCAACAGCAATGTCTTAAATAAAAAAGAATCTAAAATTACAACAAATGTAAATTTGCCTGACACCGTGTATATTGAAAAAAAAGTAATAGTTACTGTACCTCTTATTACAACAAAACAAATTACAGATACTGTTTATATAAAACAAATAGTATATGTTGAAAAAGAATATAAGCAGGAATTACTGACAGTGAATGAGAATGCATATAAAAAAGATTCGGTTTTTCAATCAATTAATAACGATTATAAAACAGAAATTCTCATAAGCAATAACGAATCTATAAAAAAAGAAAAGAGAAACAATATCAAGTTCAAATTTGGTGGTAATAAAGATCAAATAAATAGTGGAACATCAGCTTTTATAACAAAACTTTAAAATAAGAAATTACGGCGCCTTAATATAATTAACAATTAACAATTAGCAATTAACAATTTTTAAAACATTTTAAGAAATGAAGAATTTAAAAAAAATACTTACATCATCATTGCTTTTATTAAGCTTTATTATAATGTATGGTCAAAAACACCCTCTTGATTCAATTTGTGTTCAGATCGATAATAATATAGAACTAAATCTAGCCATATATAATTATACGAACTTAGCTGAAAATGTTGAAAAGGACATGAAAGGCTTGCAATCAATTATTAAAGACAGTAAAGATATTCCGGAAAAAGTATCCTTTGCTATCTTATATGAACCAGATATATCTTTGTCTATAAAGCAAACCGGACCAGTGGAAAGAATAATTTGGGAAAACGGGAAACAATTGAGATATCAATTCAATAATCAATGTTATATTAATTCAAAAAACTACTACCTTAAAATTCAATTTAATGAAGTTGATAAGTTAATTTCTGATAGTCTGATGGGTAAATTAAAGGAAGTTATTGACAGTGTAAGTGCCAGTCAGAGCAGAAAATCAACAACATTCAACTATTCTTTTCAGGGCAAGAATCTGGTTCACAATAAGCAACTTGACAAGATTAATGGGAAATCGGATGTTATAACTCTTACGGGTGGAGTTGGAGTAAATTTAATAAAAAACAAACCAATCATTGATCTTTCAGCTCAAATGGGTTTTATGTTTAGCAAAAAAGGAATATTTAAAAATCAGTATTACCTCTCTTATAATCAATTATCAGACTTTGGAGATAATTCAAAAGTTAATCTTAATGGGTTTGTTAATATTGGATGGCGGTATAATTTAGCTAATACTGTTAAAGATCCAAATTGGCTGGGTTTAGAAATAGGTTACCTGACTTCTAAACATGGTGAGTTATTTGGGAAAAACACCTGCAAATTTGGAGTTAACTGGGATATTGGAAAATATATGTCCGTTTCACCACAATTAATTTTGTCGGACAATTTTAAAGATCTTTACCCTGCATTAAGAATAGGGTTCGGATTTTAATATACTTATAGATCAGGGATTAAAATGGTATGAACCATTTTGATCCCTGGTTTTGTTTTAACAATTATTATATTCTCTTGTTTTTAAAAATTCTGAATATATTTTTTCCACTCTTCTACCAATACTAACTTATTTTGATGTTATCGCACAATCAATAATCCCATTAGTAATACTGATACTTGTCTTACCAATTGCAGCCATTGCGGTTGCAGTAAATGTTCCCTTGATAGATGATGAAGTGAGTGTGGTGATGTTTACCGTGCAGCTGGAACCGGATGTTGCAGATGTGGCATTATAAGGAGCAATCTTTTTATTTATTAAGGTAACAGTAGAAAGGGCTGCGGGTGTAGCTGCTGAATAAGTGCCTGAAGTTACAGCATTTGATGCAGTATAACAGCTTATGGTTATCGACCCGGTTTTTTGTATCGCTGTTGATGATGTTTGAATTGTTAAAACAGTTGGAGCTGCAATAACTTTTGAAATGGAACAGGAATAATTTTCTCCCCCAGCAGTAAATGTTATTGTCCCGGAAGCATTGTAAGTACCTGTTGCAAGACCATTGTTTTTGGGAGTAGTATTTTTAGTAGTAGTGTTAGGGTTTGTTTTATCAACATTTCCATTACAACTATAAAACATTATTCCAATTGAAATTAGCATACTAATAAATAATAATTTTTTCATGATATTTGGTTTTAGTTATTAAATAATGGGTTAAAAATAAACAAAATATGAACTCAAAACAAACTTTTTTTAAAATATAAAAGACGATTAATGCGTTATTACAACAATAAATAAACATCAGAAAAATTAATAAATGATGGAAATTATTTATAAGTTTGATGAATAATTGTATTTGAAATAGGATGTAAATAAAGAAAATGCATCATTTGTTGAAGTACAAATCAAAATCAATTAAAATGAAAAAACTTATATTAATCATTCTGGTATTGACAGGGATAAACTGCGCAGAGGCTCAAACATTGCAGTCGAGCAAATATGGAACTATCGGATATATACAAAGCGACGGCACTATTCAAAACACCAGTTATTCAACAATAGGTTATATTAAGGAAGATGGCACTATTCAGAACAGTAGTTATATGACGATCGGATATATAAAAAATGATGGAACTATTCAAACGACTAATAACACTACGATGGGTTATGTTAAAAGCGATGGAACTGTTCAAAACAGCAATTATTATACAATTGGATTTATTAAAGAAGATGGATCTGTTCAAAACAGAAATTATATAACCATTGGATATGCACTTGATATAAAAAAGGAATGGGCTGCTG
The DNA here is from genome assembly GCA_020718065.1 of Marinifilum sp. Taxonomy (GTDB): domain Bacteria; phylum Bacteroidota; class Bacteroidia; order Bacteroidales; family CG2-30-32-10; genus CG2-30-32-10. The sequence continues at coordinate 6,069 of DYDE01000045.1, forward strand.
TTTACTTTTTCTTTTTTAAATTTCAATAAGTGAAGGATAAATAGGATTTGTTGGATAAATAAAATTAATTAATAATAATTTACTGAAAAGTGAATGATTTCTCACAAAGCCGCTAAAACGAAAAGTTTCAATATAAATTAAGAAGAGATGAAAGTGGCAAAGCCCCAAAGGATATTTACCAATGAGTTTGGAATTTTATCTGAACAGAGAATTGTCTTTGTTTAAAAGAGCAAGCAGGAATACAATAACAACACAAATACGAATGTCTGCTTGTTATTATTTATATTCGTTCTCAGTGAGTGTTTATTTTTCCACTTTCAATTAATTCAATTGCTTTTAACACTTCCGATTCTTTATCAAATTGATATTTTTCAAAATCATTCCAATTCATTTCGTAATCGGGATGCAACAATTTTCCTGTCTTTGGGTCATTCTTATATAGAATTTGAACAGCATTTGAAATACTACCGGTTAATTTAGTATGTGGTAATTCTATAGGAGTACTTTCCATAAACGAATTGCCTGTCTGTCTTGATGCAACCCCAACAATGCTTGTATTTCCTAATTTTTTTAGGCAATAAGTAAAATGGTATGCTGCACTGAAAGTATTGACAGAAGTAAGCACTATAATTTGCGGATGCATATTTAGTTCATAAGATTTTTTAACAAAATCTCCACCAAATCCATCATATCCATTTGCTACTTTTGAAACCTTAGCAGCATAATTGGTTCCTTCCAGATTCCCAAATCCGGAAGATCTATAATCTCCGAGTACGAAATTGGTTTGGTTTCCATTATTATACTCTTCAATGGTGATGCCATATTTTTTTAAGAAAAGTGGAGATAGTTTTACATAATAAGCTGCGTCAAAATCATAATTAATATACTTGTCGCCATATAAAATATAGAGCAATGGTTCAATAAGCGGTGTCATCCCACCTGAATTGTTTCGCAGGTCTATAATCAGATAATCTGATTTTTTTTCCTGCATTGCTTTTAACATCAGATAAAACTGTTCATAAAGGGAAGGTACTTGCTTTATATCTTTTTCAACATTACCAGTTCTTTTTTCTTTTAAATAACTCCCATATATCCATTGAAATATCCATTCTGAATTTTTAGGATCATATTTATAAGCCTTTTCAAGATGTTCTCTACATGTCATGCTATTCCATTGAAAATAAGCTATATTCTTGTTTTCCCCGATCATAGCCCAATCAATCAAGCCATTTTCTTTGGGTTGTTTTATGGTAGATGTCTGAATTAACAAATCAATTTTATCCTCGTAAGGGACTTCTATGTTTTCATTTCCGGTTTTTTCGCGATATGTTAATTTTATATGCTTGCTACTATCACCAAATAACTCGTTGCATGAAACTTTTTCTGTGATGAGGTTAATAAGATTGGTGTAACTTCCCGAAATGTTTTCGGCAGGATAATATAACTTAACCAAATTTAGCATAGAATCCATCGGGATATCATTAATTGCAATAATGGGTTTCCCAATAAGAGTTTTATATTCTTTAGTAGTGTTCCGAATAAATAGTTTATCTGAGGCAACTTTAAATCTTACAGGCAGGTATTTGCTTTGTTTTATATCAGATGATGATGGTTTGTTGATTAATGTATGTCCATCTTCAAGTTTTGAAACAAATTTATTGAGCAAAAACACAAACTTTTCATCTGAATTAACATTTTTTATTTCTTCTCTTATTTTTTGTTTTTCCTGATAAAATCCAATAGTATTTCCGAAGGCAGTATAAGGGTCGGGATGAGTTGCCAGCAGGTTTTCGATAAAGTAATCAAAGTCCTCCGGGTATTTGTTGCTGATGTCTTTTTCTTGAGCCCAAACAGCATTGGCAGTTAGAAATAGTATAATAATAATTGTTTTTTTCATAATGTTTTTTAGATGATTTTTATATTCAATAACTTATTGCATGCCTGATATTGTGTGAATTGTTTGTATAAGTATTCGTTTTTTTCAAATCAGCAAAGGAAGGTTCTTTGAATTATTGTTTACCAAGAAGCTTAAATTATACTTTCATTGAATTAGAAAATACCATGTTCAAAAGCTTCGATTAGATCGCCAGATATGCTCACATTAGAAGCATGATGTGGCAAATTTCCTCTCGAAAACCAGGCAGCTTCTTTAATTTCATTTTCATCAACTATTATTTGTTGTGTATCGTCTGCTTCGGCAGTAAAACCCAGCATGAGCGAAGCAGAGAATGGCCAGGGCTGACTTTTATAATATTGCACATTCTTTATATCCAATCCAACTTCTTCTTTTACTTCTCTTACAACTGTTTCTTCTATTGATTCTCCAATATCAACATAGCCGGCAATGAGTGCATAAAAATCGCCTTTATAGTTTTTGCCTTTAGCCAGCAATATTTTATTGTTGCAAGTGATGGCAACAATTACGGCAGGTGATATTTTAGGAAAAGTAAGCAGCTTGCATTCGGGGCAAATTGTTGCTCTCTCTTCCTTTTTTAGTTCTGTTTTAGAACCACATCTTCCGCAATATCTATTATTATTGTGCCAGCTCATCAATTGATGACCTACAGACCCAATCCAAGCATATTCCTTGTTTTTTAAATTTCGTAAAATAAAAATATCTTGGTATTCCAATGAAGCATGATTTACTTGTGAATCAATTAGTCCAAAACAATGATGGGAATTGATTGAAAACAAATAAACCGGGAATTCTATGCTTTCAATAAAATCTCTTTTTCTCGGAATTTCATAATCTTCTCCTGATTTCTTTAATAACAAATGATTGTCCCTATAACACAACAAAAAATCTTCATCACCTATTTCCTGATAAGGATAATATCTGGTATCAAATATGCCTGGACTTATTTCATTTAACATGGGATTATTGTTTTTAGTATTTCTATTTTAGAGTGGGTACTTATTATATTTATTATACTGTCGTTATCTGTTATTATTTTGTAAATGATTTTGTTTTTCTTCTTAATATATCTTAATCATTTTTTGTCTGATTAGGTATGAAGTCCATTTTTCATTTTCAATAGTAAGCAAACTATCTTTAATTTTGTACTTGCCACTATAGTTTAAAAAATCTCCTAAATTATCAATTCTATCATCACAACAGATTTTTGTACAGGGAGCTCCCTTGTATTCAATTGTTGAATCGGTAATCTTAAAATCATAAACCGTACAAGTATTAATTTCCATATTATACCAAATTAATGTATCTGTAATATTAAGATAGTATTCTGTTTTGCCGGGTATATTTGTTGTCCATGATCTCACTATTTTTTCCAGCTTCCAGCTTCCTTTTAAATTAGAAATGTTATCTTGTTTCTGATATGGTTTTTGAGTGGATTTAGAACTTGAGAATAATGTTTTATCAATGTACACCTCTTTTTGATGGAATGTTATGTTATAACAAGTTATCAAAATCTGTAAATTTATAAAAAGAAGTCTGTTCATTTTAAAAATTGTTAATTTATAGATCTGTTTAACTCACATCAAAATTACCGATTTTTTAGTTTTGTGATGCACTTACCCGATTTTTTTATAACCATCAAAGCAAGGTATTTATTTTATTGACCTCCTCCAACTCCTCAAAAAGTAAGTTCCCATCAGAGGAGAACTAGTTTCCATCAGATGGAAACTTTATCTGAAAATTATAAATATAAATTTGTTTAAAAGTGAGCACTGTGGGCTGTTTCCTGATAAATTTCACTTTCTGTTTAAGTGGGTTTGGCAAAAAAACAAAAAAGTTCACCTTTGGGGTGAATTTTTTTTCATTTAAAACTTATTTAACATCAAAGCAAGTTGAATTTTGATAAAACCAACCCGATTTAACATCAAATCACCCTGACTTTTTATCAAATCACCCTGATTTAACATCAAACCAACCCGATTTGATGTCAAACCAACCCGATTTGATGTCAAACCAACCTGACTTGACATCAAACCAACCCGATTTGACATCAAATCAACCCAACTTTACATCAAATCAACCCGATTTAAGGTAAAATCACCTTGATTTTGGAAAAAATCGACCTGATTTTCTATTTTCTAATTAAAAAGACTTGTAAAACAACTTATTATCATTTAGTTCTGAATTTTAATGAATGCACAGTTCTATAAATTCAAAAAAAATAGTTTCCCATAGATTTCTTAAATATTCGCAGATTGATTTTCAATACGTTATTTTATTTATTCCGCGAAAATTAGCGAAATCTGCGGGAGAAACTAAATTTTTAAAACCCTCCTAATGAAATTGAATAACAAAACACAAAATAACAAATTGCCCACAACTCCTGATCTTGTGTAGTTAGCAATTAATATTTTAAGAATGTTCAAATGGTAATAGAAATTAGTAATTTTACTTGTTTTAATAAATTGAAAATTAGATAAAAAAGATATGAAAACAACTGTTAAACTTGGAACAATTCTGTTATTAATATTTGGTTTCTTTTTGTTTTCGAGCTATTCGGTCAAACAAAAGAACAATTCTATTATCGGAAAATGGCAATACTTCGATTGTACCATAAAGAATACCGCTGTTAACGGTACCATTCAATTTTTTAAAGATTCTACTTTTTTCTTCAAAGGAAAGGTTCATCAGGATTTTCCTACAAAACCTTTTAGTTGCAAGCATCAGTTTAGGATCAGCGAAAATAAACTGAGCTGTCTCAGCACAGAATTTCCTCCATTTGAAAATCCTCCCATTTCTGAATATTTCCTTATTAAAGAAGACTTGCTCTATTTTTCGAACCAGCCAATGACTGAAATAATAGACGATTGGACAGGCAACTACCGCAAAACCAATTGGAACTATCGTTTAAAAAGAGTGAAATAATAAAAGGAAAAGATAAAGAAAAAAGTAAAAGATTTTTTGTCTGTATTTTTTCGCATTTAAAATCAGTAAAAATACGTAACAACTGCTAAAAATCTTGTTTAAGTATAAATGCCCGTTTTTCAAAAAGGCTTTGTATTTAGATGTAAAATTATTATATTTGATTAGAGGGTAAGTAAAATATTATATATTATAATATATAATATTAAATAAAGTAGTAGTTCTATGGGTAATGAAATTTATTTTTAGCTGTTGTTAAAGAAAAGATCACTTAATGTTTTATAAATTCAGCTAAAATTCAAATATATTGAAATAAAATAGCAAAGTGCGAACTAAATATTTTAGTTTTGTTTTTACATAAAATAAAGAAAAATAATCGAAAATTCTGACAGGTGAAAACCCCTGTTTTTGTTATAGTACTTAACTTATAAATAAATAAAAATCATGATAGGTAATTTAACATTATTCAGATTAGCAATTATTACAGTATTTGTTTGTTTTTTTGCAAGCTTATTAAATGCCCAACAAGATACCACTAAGACTTATGAAGATTTGTATGATATGGATTTAGAAGCATTGATGAACATATCAGTTATTTCTTCATCAAAGATCAAGCAGAAACAATCTGATGCTCCGAATATCATTGTAGCAATACCAAAAGAAAAGATAAAAAAATTTGGTTATCAAAGCATTAATGATATATTAAATTATCAACCTGGCTTTTTCCCTTCACAGGATTTTGAACGTAGGACAGCTGGATTTAGAGGTATGACAGAAGGTTGGAATAACAACCATTTGATATTAATGATTGATGGAATACCTTATAATGACAACTTATATGGTAGTGCTTATACATGGGATATTACTCCTCTTATATTTGCTAATAATATTGAAATTATTAGGGGTCCTGGTGGAGCATTATATGGTACCAATGCAATGAATGGCGTAATATCAATAAATACGCCTAATACATCAGATTTAAATGGGCATGGGGAAGCTAAATTTAAATGTGGTAGTCTTTCAACAAACGCATTTGATGTAATTACTGGAGTGGAAGGTGAGAAAATAGGAATGGTAACATCTTTTAGCTTTTTATCAACCGCTGGCAATGAATATGATTCTTATGATGGATCTGGAAGAATAAATGCTGATAGTAGTTTAAAAAAATTTAAAGTTAATGATTCAAGGAAAAGCAATTATTTTTTTAGTAAAATATATGGAAAAGGAAAATACAATGGATTATCGTTTCAATTTCATCAGCAAAACTGGCAATTTGAAACAGGACATGGTTGGTTATTTCAAATACCTGATGGATATGAAAATATGAAAGAAGACAGAAGTATTTTAAGCCTCAGATATGTTCCCCGTATTGAAGAAAGAAAATTCAACTATGAGGCTTCTCTTCGCTACCAAAGACATAATTTAGACTGGAAGATTAAGTTTATGCCTGATGGAACAGCAGGATACCCTTTTGGTGTTGAAGAGTATCTAAATACTTTTGGAGATGATGTTTTTGCAAGAATGCAAGCAGATTATAAAATAGGTAAACATGTTTTTCTTGTGGGATTTGAATCGGATTATTTTTATTATAAAGGAGATAAAGCTCATACATCCAATATAGATATGAATACCTGGGCTACACCAGATTCAATTAATAACACTTATCAGCTTAATCCATGGTTTGAATTTATTAAAAACAAACCTTTGCTTAATATTGCCGGTTTTATACAATACACCTCCCCTAAATTTTTTGACAAACTCCAATTAACCGCAAGCGGAAGATATGATAAACAATCATTTGAGTATATTGATATTTATGATTCATTAAAACCAACAAAATCAAAATCGTTTGAACTTTTCACCCCTAAGATTTCTGCCATATTTGCTATTAACGAAAAATTTTCCGTTAAAGCAATTCTGGGAAAAGCATTTAGAACACCATCACCTACAGAAATGTTTGGCGTTAATACTTATACTTTAGCATCTAATTTAGAAAACCTTAAACCTGAAATAGTAACTAATTTCGATTTAGGTATAGAATGGCAAATCAATAAATATATAAATTTCAGAACCAATGGTTTTTATTTGAACTTTGAAAATATTATTGCTTACAGTTTGGCTAATAATAATTTAAGCACCAATATTTACACATTAAAAACAGCTGGTCTTGAAGCTGAAATTAATTTTTCTTTTAGCAACCTTAGTGGATTTTTAAATTATACACACTCACAAAAAATAGGTGAAGAAATAAAAGATACCACCATAGCTATAGAGGAAGATAAAATTACCTGGGCTCCTGCCAATACATTAAATTTAGGTTTGCAATATAGCATAGGAGATTGGTATGTTAATACTTTGATTCATTATCAAGACAAAGTGGAAAGAAGAAAAACCGATTTAGTTAGCTACACATCATATCGTCCTACTACAATTGATGCATGGTTAAATATTGATTTACGCACTGCTTATAATTTTAGTAAAAATACAGAACTTGGATTGAGTGTGAAAAACCTACTGAATAGTAAGCAGATGCTTGTAAAATCATTTGATTCCCCTTTTGATTATAAAAGAGAAAGTCGTCAAATATTATTAGACTTTACTTTGAGATTTTAATAAGAAATTTAAATTACTTAAACATAAATATTTAAATCTATGAAAACACCTTCAACTTTATTAAAAGGATTAATTACGTCATTGGTAATGTGTTTGTTCGTTTTTTTCAATACACTAAATGCGCAGCAAGACACGTCTAAAAAATCAAACGATTTGTATGATATGGATTTAGAAACACTTATGAATTTTAAAGTGATTTCTGCTTCTCAAATAGAAGAACCAATTAAAGAAACACCAGTTCCGGTTACAATTATTACAGATGAAATGATTGTTAAAAGTGGTGCTAAAAATTTACGTGATTTGTTAATTTTATATGTTCCAGGAATAACATTGGTCCAAGATCATAATGAAATGAATTTTGCAATGCGTGGTGTTTATGCCTCATCACAGCAAAAAATACTAATTTTGCTGGATGGTCATAGATTAAATTCTCGTTCTTATTCTGAATCAAATCCTGATTATAGCATTTCATTAGAAAAAATAAAACAAATTGAGGTGTTAAGAGGTCCTGCTTCTTCGCTTTATGGAAATGTTGCATTAACAGCCGTTGTAAATATTATTACTAAATCAGGGGAAGATGTTTCTGGAGGAAGCGTTCAGGTGAGTGCAGGAAATTATGGACAACAAAAAATAGCTGTTTTAATTGGACAGAAATTTAATGAAAATAGTGATTTTTTGTTTTGGTCTAACTACTATAGAGCAGATGGTCAAAAAATAGCTATTGATGCTGCTAACGACTACTCGGCTCATCCCAAAGATGGATATGCAATTATTGATGGAGTTAAAGACCTTCCATCTTACGATGTCGGGTTTAAATATAATACAAAGAAATTTTCTTTATTAGGATTTACAAGTTACTGCAAATATGTGGAACCATATACAGCAGGTGGGGCCACTGGAGAAGTGTACAATTATGATGAATACAGAACTTTGCTTGGAATTGGCCCTGGTTTGGGTTCCAAAAAAGCTGGACTAGATGCTAAATATAATATAGATTTGGGGACTGGATATAATTTATCAATTAATGGTTATGGTGATTATAATGGTGTTGAAGTGCTGTTGGTTTCAAATCCATTTACTAAAAGTTTTGGAGCCCCATCGTGGAAAGAAATAAGTTTTGGAGAAATTGTGCAACTCAACAAAAAATATGACTTAGGTATTATAGGGAAAGGTAATTTTCTTATTGGCAATAATATTGATTATATGAATGTGTTTGACAGCTATTACCCTGTAGGAACAAATGGTGAATTAAGTGGATTTGGCGATAGTACTAAAGGTAGGGTATTGGAAATAGGGAGTGAAATAATATATTCTGGATTTGTACAAATAAAACACAATATTAATGATAAATGGATACTTAATTTAGGTGGCAGATTTGATGAAAAAGACAGACACAAAGGAGATAATATCAATAATTTTAGTCCAAGAGTTGCCTTAATCTTTTTACCAACAAATACTTTTAATGTTAAACTATCTTATGCCAATTCATTTGTTGATGCTCCATATTGGTATCGTTATAATTCATTAGCAAGTTATAAAGGTTCCAGCAATTTGCTTCCTGAAAAACTTTCTTCTATTCAGTTAACTCCTACTGTATTTTTATATAATAAAAAAATGAGTTATTCCTTGAATTGTTTTTACAATAATCTTACAAATTTTATTTATAGAGATTTAGCCGCAGTTGGTGATGCACCTAGATATAAAAATGCTGGAAATTTGAAGTCTTATGGAATTGAAAACGAAATTTTATTTGCCAATAAATTTTTAAAAGTTACCGGAGTAGTTACGTATCAAAGTGCGCTTGAAGCTAAAGATTATGGAGTAAAAGATGATCAAATAAACAATATTCCCAACTTTACAGGAAATTTGATTTTAGATGTCAATCCTTTATACAGTTTATATAAAGATTTGTGGTTCAATATTAGTTATAGATATGTAGGAGAGCAAATATCACCAATACCAGCAGGTAGTTTTTTAAATGGAATTGCATATGAAAATGCAGGCAATACAGTGAGTGCAGTATCTCTTATAAATACCGGTATTCGTGTAGAAAACCTATATAAGTTTACAATAGATGCGAGGGTTTATAATGTATTAGACACAAAATATTTTCAAGGAGGGAGTACCAGGTTTCCATATCAGCAAGCAGGAAGATGGTATCTGTTTACACTCGGATATAAGTTTTAATTGTATATCGTGATTATATAATATTTGCTATCATTAATTTGAAAAGATATTATTAATTTAATAAGAAATATATGAAACATAAAGTATCAATTTTATCATTTGCAATCTTGTTTTTTGCAATCTCAAATAGTGTTTTTGCCCAAATTAAAGACACTTTAAAACAGGGCGATTTGTATGATATGGATTTAGAAACCTTGATGAATATTGAAGTGACCACTGCATCGCAAAAGAAACAAAAAATATCTGATGCACCTGCAACTGTTATTTCTCTTTCGGCCGAACAAATTGAAAAATATGGTTGGGTCGATTTAAAAGATATTTTTAAAGCTCTTATTGGGGTTGATGTTTCATATGATGTGCAAGGTGAAGTTAAAACATTGGTTACTTTGAGAGGGGTAGAAGGAAATCAAAAAATACTGATTCTTCAGGATGGGCAAAGACAAAACCCTATAACCGGAGAGCGATTTATTTATGCTCATAATATTCCTTTGTATTTATACAAAAGAATAGAAATTGTTTATGGCCCTGCTTCTGCTTTATATGGTGCAGATGCATACGCCGGAGTTATAAATTTAATCACCAAAGAAGGCAAAGATATTGATGGGATTACCGGAAGCGTTGGTTATGTTTCTACAAATGCTTTAAATGCGCATATTCTTTTTGGAAAACAAATTAATGAAGATATTGATGTGGTAATTAGTGGAAGAATATACAATGGAGAAGATTATGCACTCCATGAAGCGTATAAGGATATGAACGATTATGGTTCAGTTAGTAATTATACCGGTGTTTTGGGTGACAAATCAAAAAAATATCCAATTAAAAACTGGAATTTTCTTACCAAAGTGAGGTATAAGAAATTTACATTTGGCTTTGACTGGCAACATGAATTGGAATCGAATGCACCATCTTGTATTCCCACAAATTACGCATATATAGAAAACAATATTTGGGGTCAGGATATTCGTCATTTTTATGTAGATTATAATATTGTAAAGAACAAAAAGCTTGATCTGTCGGCAATAGCAACAGTTGGCGATTATACCATAAATCCGGCATCTAATTTTTATATAACAAATACGCAATTAAATAATGGGGGAGCAAGTTACAAATATGGCTATTCGGGTTATGTTTCAGGATTGATAAAAGCAAATTGGACTTTAAGTGAAAAAATATCAATTATATCAGGAATTTCTAGCGATGCTGTGAAGTCTTTTCCTAAAACGCAAAATCTTTCTGAGCCGTATCATCTGGATGAAGGTTTGGCTGATAATTTATCAATGTATAAAGATTCGAATGGATATGTGTTTGGGCTAAAAGGGTTAACTGATACAATATTTGGGGAAAGAAATTATCAGAACTTTGGCGGATTTGTTCAGGCTGAGTATATTCCGATTGAAAAACTTTCAGTAATAATTGGTGCCAGATACGATTATAATACTATTTTTGAAGGCACATTCAACCCCAGAGCGGGTTTGGTTTATAGGGCTACCAGAAAAATAACCGTAAAAGCATTATATGGTACTGCTTATATTCAACCTTCGAATTATTACCGTTGGGAAAACTGGGCAAACCCTTATGCCATGCATATACCAAACGAGGATATAAAACCTGAAAAATTACAGTCATTGGAATTAAATGCAAATTATTTTATTAATAAAAATATTTCTTTAAGAACAAGTATTTTCCGTAATGATATGACAGATATAATTCGTCCTATGCCAGCAAATAGTCAGGAAGGAGATTATCCTTATTATAACGCTCTAAGAACATCAATTGGCGAATCTCCTAATTCGGGTTTTGTAGAAATAAATGGCAATTTAGGAAAAATGTATAGTCAGGGTGTTGAAATAGATTTGAATTTTCAATTTTTTAGTTTTTTAAGTTCATTAGGTTATACTTATTTAGAAGGTGAAGACTTAGAGAACAATACAAATCTTCCTAAAACATCGCAACACAAAGTAAATTGGAATATATCCTATTCAACTAAAAAGTTTAATGTTGCTTTAAGTACCAGGTATTATTCTGATGTAAATACTACCAATACAAATTCAATGTATGGTAATACTGGAAGTGGCGATAAATCATTAAAATTTACCGGAGCAACTATATTTTATGCAAATACTTATTACAAACTCAATAAAAATATAAAAATACAAGCTAGTTGCGATAATGTTTTCAACACAAAACATTATGGAGGAGCACCTTATGGCGAATCAATCTGGATACAGGCAAAAGCCCCACAGGCATTGCGTAAAGTGTTATTTGGGGTTACATTTAATTTCTAAAATATAATTAGAAACAATAAATATTTTTTATATGAAAAAAATCATTATAGTGTTAATTTGTGTGATTGCCTCTTTTATAAATGTGCAAGCACAGACTTCAAATGCGAAAATGCAGTCGGTTTTTATTTATAATTTCACAAAATTAGTGAATTGGCCAACTGCATATCAGAGTGGAAATTTTGTAATAGGAGTTCTTGGAAACTCTCCAATAGTTACAGAATTAGAAAACATGGCTACAACAAAAAAAGCTGGTTCTCAAACAATAGTTATTGAGAAATATACTAGTGTAGATGCGATTAAGAAATGTCATATTTTGGTAATACCAGAATCGCAGAGTAGTAAAATAGCTGCTGCAATTGGCAAAATAAATGGAAATAACACCTTAATTGTAACAGATACAGATGGCGGAACTAAAAAGGGAGCTGCAATTAACTTTGTTGTTGTGGATAGCAAACAAAAGTTTGAACTTAGCGAATCAAACACAACCAACAAAGGATTAAAAGTTGGTGCTGAACTTATAAAGCTTGCTATTGTTAAATAGCCACAAGATGTATAAAATTAATAGAATTTTTATTTTTTTTATATTATTATTTCCATTAAAAGTTTTATCTTTACCTGATGGTGATACGTTGACTTATGATATACCTATTTCGGAATTAATAGAAATAAATATTATATCAGATTCAACGAACAATGTATTATACGAACCAACATATGATATTTCAATTGAAGATCTGATGCAACTAAAAATTGTAAAAGAATTGAAATTGGAGCAGTCATTTGATGTAACGTATGATATTCCAGTAGAAGATATGATGAAAATGGAATTAGTAATTAATAAGAAAGGTAATCAGGGAATTGAACCAACTTATGAAATGTCATTAAAGGGACTTATGGAAATTGAAGTAAAGGATACCTATATGATAAATCAAAAAATTCAATTAAGTTATGATATTTCTTTAGATGGTTTGATGAAAATAGATATTAAGAAGCCCTAATAGCATAAAACTAAACACTTAATATATTTTACTTTATGAAAATGAAATTTACTATTGGTAAAAAAATCGGACTTGGGTTTGGAGTTCTTGTTTTTGCTGTATTAGTGAGTAGTGTCCTTACCTATTCTACTTTATTAAAAAGTATCAGAATTAATGAAAAAACAGCAAATATTTATACTCCTTCAGTTAATACTTTACAGGAATTTAAAATAATGATCATTGATTCGAAAACCCTTATTGGTAATTGGATTTCGACACAAAGTAACGACAATACTCCTGAAAAAAACAAGCTAAGAAACATACATGATATAAAGTATAAAGAACTGAAAAGCTCATTAAGTGAAATATCTAAAAAGTGGGATAATGTTGACTTGATTATGTTGAATGAACTTATTCAATCAACTGATTCTTTGTTTGCTGAACATAAGACTGTTATGTCGAGTCTTAATTCTTTTGAAAATTATGAAGACCCTTTAATTGTTATGGAAATAAAACCGATGATGGATGAAGGTGGTTCAATTGTATTGCAAACAGATAAGATCATAAATAAACTTGAAGTAATTATTTCTAAATACCAAAAATATGTGTTAAAAGGTGGTGAAGAAATGATTGGTTCATTTAATAAATTTAAAATCATAGTAATAACAATGGGTATTGTTTTACTTTTTGCAGGTATTATTATAGCTTATTTCTCAATTAAAACTATTACAACTCCGGTTAGAAAACTTAAAGATGCACTTTTAATGATGGGAAAAGGCAAGCTGCCAAAAGAAAAAATCATATCAGGAAGTGATGAAATAGGTGAAATGTCTGATGCTTTGAATGGATTGATTGATGGCTTGAAAGAAACAGCAAATTTTGCAAATCAGATTGGAAATGGAAAGCTTAATATTGAATATACTCCGATGAGTAAAGAAGATGTTTTAGGCAATTCATTATTAGAAATGAGAAAAAGTTTGCAAGCTGCTGCAGAAGAAGAGCAATACAGGAAAACTGAAGATGAAAAAAGAAATTGGACAACACAGGGTTTGGCGAAATTTGCTGAAATATTAAGGCAAAATAATGATAACATAAAAGAATTAACTTATAATATTATTCAATATTTGGTTAATTATCTTAAAGTTAACCAAGGAGGGATATTTATACTTAATGATGATGCGAAAAATGATACATTTCTTGAACTTTCGGCTTGTTATGCTTACGATAGAAAAAAATATCTTGAGAAGAGAATAGAAATAGGAGAAGGGTTGGTGGGAGCATGTTTTCTTGAGAAAAAAACTATTCATATTACTGATGTTCCAGATGATTACATTCATATAACATCTGGATTAGGTTACGATAATCCACGTTCAATTCTTATTATTCCTTTAAAACTTAATGATGATCTATTTGGAGTAATTGAACTTGCGTCTTTCAATGATTTTAAAGATTTTGAAGTTGATTTTGTTGAAAAAGTTGGAGAAAGTATAGCTTCTACTATTTCGAGTGTTAAGATTAATGTAAGAACTGCTTATCTACTTGAACAATCTCAAATACAGACAGAAGCAATGAAAGCGCAGGAAGAAGAAATGCGTCAGAACCTCGAAGAACTTACAGCAACACAAGAGGAAATGGCTAAAAAGAATAGGGATATCCAAGGTATAATTTCTGCGATTGATTCAACGGTTGCCACATTTGAGGTGGATATGAACGGAAGAATTCTTGTTGCCAATAAACTTTTACTAGATTTGTTTGACGCAACTTTAACTGAATTGAAAAGTTTGAGATTGGCTGATTTATTTACAAAAGATTTCTTAAATAGTATTCAATATCAGGATCTGTGGGAAACTTTAAGAAAGGGAAAAATCTATTCCGGCGAATTTGAGCATCCGTATAAAAAAGGTGTAATTTGGTCTAAAGATTCTTATGCCCCAATTATTGACATTCATGGAGATGCATACAAAGTGCTTTGTTTTGTAAATGATATTTCTGAACAAAAGATGATTTGTTCAATTGATGATAAAGACAAAAAAGTTGTAGAGGCTAAAGAAGAAAAGAAGAAAAGTTATGATTTTGAAATTGATGATGAATAATTTTACTTAAAAATATTCGTATTCATTTTTCATAACATAATGCTGGCTAATATTTTCTTTAATATTGTTAATAACAATATCAGACTCTAATAGTAAATTTTCTTCATTATAAGTACGGCAGATTTTGTTGATTAATTCGTCGTTTCTATTGTATTCTTCCTGAGAAATAAGATTTCCTTTTTCGTCGTAAATAAATTTTAATGTGTTTTTCTTGAAAGCCGTTTCATCAATCATCTGAATAGGTTTTTTGCCTAGGTCGTATTCATACAATAGTTTTTCTTTTAATTGATTTTTTTCATTATAGGTAAGGGATTCAATAATTCTTCCTTCTTCATCATAGGCATATTCTTTGCTAAACTTAATATCTTCAACAAAATCATTGCTTAGGAATTCTATTTCATTCCCTCTTTCATCGTATTTGTGTAGTTTTTGAGAAATTAATTTGTTTTTTTCATTGTAGATAGAATCTTCAATTAAATGTTCGTTTAAGTATATAAATTTTTCAGTAGTTTCAATTTCTTCATCACTATTATAATGATTTTTTTCGGTTAGTTGATCCTTATCATTGTATTTATAAACAATAGTATCATATTCTTCTTCGCTATAATGAACTATTTCTTTTTCTTTAAATCCTTTATCATTAAATGAATAAGTTTTGCGATTAACAACTTCATCGGAATCATAATATAATATCTCTTCTAAAAGAATACCCTTTTCATTATAATTATAAACATAAACCTGTTCTATTTCCTCATTATCATCAAAGGTTACTTCTTTTATCAAATTACTACTGCTATCAAATTCCTCAATAGCAGTTTTATAGCCATCAATCTGAACTTCTTCCTGTTCTTCGTCACCAGGAATATAATCGAAACGATATGCTGTAATTGATTTTATCTTTTTATTCATTTACTTGAAAATTGATTGTTAAATAATCTTTAATAACTATGGGTTATTAGAAATTTCAAAGATATAATTTTTTTAAATTAGAAGAGATTTTTATCTGATGTCCGCTTATTTTTAAAAAATTATGTAGGTTTGCATTTATTTTAACAGTTTAAGCACTTCTAAATAAATTAGCGATGAAACAATTGATTGAATGTGTTCCCAATTTTAGTGAAGGGAACGATATGTCCATTATTAAACAGATAACAGATCAGATTGAAACTATTGAGGGTATCAAATTGCTTGATGTAGATCCGGGTAAAGCAACCAATCGTACTGTTGTTACTTTTGTTGGCAGCCCCGATGCTGTTGTAGATGCGGCATTTGTAGCTATAAAAAGAGCATCAGAACTTATTGATATGCGCAAACACAAAGGAGAACATCCAAGAATGGGTGCGACTGATGTTTGTCCATTTATCCCAATAGCAGGAATTACAATGGAAGAAACTGTTGTTTATGCGAGAAAATTAGCAGAAAGGGTAGGGAAGGAGTTAGGTATTCCAATTTACTGTTATGAAAATGCTGCTTTTACAAAAGAAAGAAGAAACCTTGCTTTTTGTCGTTCGGGAGAATATGAAGCATTGCCAGAAAAATTAGCAAAACCAGAATGGAAACCTGATTTTGGCCCTGCAATATTTAATGCCACCACTGGAGCAACTGCTATTGGTGCAAGAGATTTTCTCGTTGCATATAATGTAAATTTAAATACCACATCAACACGCAGGGCGAATGCAATTGCTTTTGATATTCGCGAAAAAGGGAGACCAAAAAGAGAAGGAAATCCGGTAACAGGAAAAATTGTAAAAGATGAAAATGGAAATCAGGTAATGATTCCTGGTTCTTTAAAAGAATGTAAAGCTATTGGATGGTTTATTGAAGAATATGGAATTGCCCAGATTTCAATAAATCTTACAAATATAAGTATTACTCCTGTTCATATTGCATTTGAAGAAGCTTGTAAAAAAGCACAGGAAAGAGGATTGAGGGTTACCGGAT
Organism: Marinifilum sp.; assembly: GCA_020718065.1. Taxonomy (GTDB): domain Bacteria; phylum Bacteroidota; class Bacteroidia; order Bacteroidales; family CG2-30-32-10; genus CG2-30-32-10. Next base: position 23,005 of record DYDE01000045.1, read on the forward strand.
CAGAACTGGTAGGACTTATTCCATTGAAAGCCATGCTTGATGCTGGTAAATACTTTTTAAAAAAACAACAACGTTCTGTTGGGATTTCGGAAGAGGAACTAATTAAAATTGCTGTAAAGTCACTAGGACTGGATGATTTAAAACCCTTTAATCCCAAAGAAAAAATAATTGAATACTTGTTATATAGCGAAAATCAAAAGAAATTAATTGACTTATCTTGTAAAGGTTTCGCTGATGAAACAGCTTCAGAATCTCCAGCTCCTGGAGGTGGTTCAATTTCTGCATATATGGGAGCTTTAGGTGCAGCTTTGGCAACAATGGTAGCAAATTTATCCTCACATAAACAGGGTTGGGATGAGCGTTGGGAGGAATTTTCTATTTGGGCTGAAAAAGGTCAAAAAATTAAAGATGATTTGCTTCTTTTGGTTGATGAGGACACCAATGCCTTTAATAAAATAATGGATGCATTTGGGTTACCTAAAAACAATGATCAGGAAAAAGCATTAAGAACAAAAGCAATTCAGGATGCAACCAAATATGCAACTGAAATTCCTTTTAAAACAATGGAAAAAGTATTTGAATCATTTGAAATAATAAAAGCAATGGTTGTTAGTGGCAATCCTAATTCTGTTACTGATGCTGGAGTCGGTGCTTTATGTGCCAGATCTGCAATTATGGGAGCTTACCTAAATGTGATGATAAATGCTTCGGGATTGAGTGATAAGGATTTTGCAAATGATATTATAATAAAAGGTAAAAATATAGAAGAAAAAGCACAAGTATTAGAAACAGAAATATTGAATTTGGTTCGTGAGAAAATTAAAAATACATAAATTTTAATTTTCTTAAAAATAAAAAAGGGAGAATTGCTGTTCTCCCTTTTTTTATTTTAATCTGATATTATTCTACAGTATCTTCTTTTGTTTTTTTAGTTTGTTTCTTTTCTGTTGTTTTAATTTTATCTTCAGCAATTGGTTTGGTTTTCTTTTCAGCAACGGTCTTTGCTTTTTTTTCTGCAACAGCTTCTGTTGTTATTTCATCATGTTGTTTTGCTTTAGGTTCAACAATTGGTTTAACTTTAGGTTCAATAACTTTTTTAGCAATTGGATTTACATTAGGCATATTGGTTTTGTTTGGTCTTCTTACGCCATGACTTCCCATGATTATTTTGCCTCTTTTGGTTTTTTTATCACCTTTTCCCATAAAAAATTGTATTTAGATTAATAAATTATCCGATAAAGTTAATTAAAAAACTTAATAATTTAAAATATAATGATTTAATTTTTTTAAAGTTTATGATGAAAATTCTCTATTAATGCCTCGGAACTTTTGATTGAGGTTTTGAGCCATTCTAAAAGAATTTCTTCTCTTTCTTCATATGTGAGTTGCCAAGCTGTATTGTTGTTTCTGATTTTATTTGTCAGGTAATGCAAGAAAATGCCTGCCGAAACAGAGATATTAAAGCTTTCTGTAAACCCATGCATGGGTATTTTCACAAACTCATCTGCACATTTAATTGCCGTTTCTGAAAGTCCGTCTTTTTCTGTTCCAAAAACCAATGCAATCTTCCTATCTGTTTTCAAATCTTCGAGTAAGTAATCGTTTTTGTGGGGAGTAGTGGCAACAATAGTATATCCTTTATTCTTCAAGGTTTGAAGACAAAACTCAGTATTATTCTCAGATTGACTATAATGATTGATATTTAGCCAATTTGATGATCCCATTGCAATTTCATCATTGATGCTATACTTATTTTTATTTTCAATGATATGTACATCCTGTATCCCAAAACAATCACATGTTCTAATTACAGCACTGGTGTTGTGAGATTGGTAAAGATTTTCGATAACAACTGTTAAATATCGAGTTCTAAGTTGTATAACATCTAAAAACCTTTGTTTTCTACCTATAGTGATGAATTCAAAAAGATATTCATTCAATAAATTATGGTTTATCTCCTTTATTTTCACAAATTAAAACAATTTAACTAATTTGAAATATAAACTTCATATTGATAGGTTATTGTTTTTTTCTCAAATGCAGAAAGAGGAAGTTCCCATTTTATATCCGAATAAGGATTCAATCCATAATATTTACCAGATTTGGTAATTTTACCAGAATCACTGGCAGTATTTACATCTGCAGTGAGATTTTTGGTTACATTCAGCTCTATTTTCTTATTCTGAAGATTATTAATCAGTATAGTGCCTTTAATTTTTACTTTGCTATAATATATTTTGCCGACTTTTTTAACATTTTCAAGAATTTCAATTTCCTCTTCGGTGTTTTTAACAATAACATCTCCGGCTTTACTCAATTGAACAGAAACATCTGCTCCAACTGCTGTATATTTTAACTGATCCTGTGCCAATGGCTGAAGATTTTCATTAAGCACAAAAACAGGTGCTGTTGTAAAAGGATTGGTACTATTATTTGTAATTTTAAAAGAATGAAATACATCATACCTTTTCTCAGGATCTCCTCCTATATATTTATAACTGGCATAGTTAATGAAATCTGGAATATCAACTTCATATACATCTTTGTAAGTGAAGTTAGCAGCAAAAACAGGAAAAGTGGACTTGCTATTTTTGGGCATACTCACTTTACCAATTTTATACATAAATAAGTCATTTGTTTTTTCTCCTTCTGTGGTAAATCCGCTATAATCGCTTACAGGGTCATTTAATATACCGGTACCAATGTTTCCACTTATATTGTTCATATTAGAATAACTTTGGTACTGGATATTGTTATCGAATTGTTTTAATAATGTTGTTGTTTTAAAAATTTCGGATAAATAATTAAATGAAAGAGGATCTGTTTGTCTGCCATAAAAAAATTGAGGATTTCCGACAGTTAAAGTGAGTTCAGCATTATCTATTGTTTCTGAGTAGTTTTCTACTAGAGCCTTCATTTCAAGTTGCAATTCTTTATCGCTAATTACTTTTATTATATAAGAAGGAATCCATTGAATGCCGCTTTGCATATAAATAAGTTTAAGCTTCACATTGTCGTTGGCTTTGTTAAATTCAATTTTTGCCAGACGAGCCAATGAATCAACATTTATTTTTTCAACAGGATTGTCTTCAATTACAAACTCAAGTATGTTAGCAGTTTGCAGATAAGTTGTTTTGTTGTCGTTGGTTTTTATTTTAGCTAGATAAGTATCTTTATTGAAGTCACTCAAAGTGCCATTTATTTCTCTTACATTCTTATCGTCAAAACGATAGGTTATTTTTACTTTCTTATTTTTGTTTGCATACATCAAATCGGTAAGACTAGTAACTTGTTTCATTTTTTTTATAGTATCTGTTTGGAAAAGAATCTTATTAATCTTAACATCCTTAGCAGTACTGATCCAATAAGTCCCAAGCAATGGTTGCAATGGCATCAACAAATCGGCTTTGTAGTTTTTAACGTCCACAGTGCCTTCTTTTACCACATAGTAGGTGCCATTTTTAAATACATTAATTTGTGTAGGTGCAAGATTTTGCTGTGCATAAACCGAAACCCCGATACACATTGCTATTAAAA
>DYDE01000197.1 GCA_020718065.1 Marinifilum sp.
CTATCAGGATAGAGACGACTTAGGCACAGCCTAAGCCGAACGGGGTGTGGGGAATGGAAGGGGGTTGAGGGAGTTTTTAACCGGACAGTGCTGAACAACAAAAAAAAGTACTGCTTTTGATTGTGAAAGCAGTACTTAAACAAAATGAAAAGAAAAATTATTAAATATAAACATGCAAATGTAAGTATTTAATTTTTAAGAGGGTGAAATAAATACATGTTTTTTAGAGGATGGGGGAATGGTTGGGTGAGGAAGAGGTTGTGGGAAGTTTTTTTTGTTGTTGTACAAGGGAGAATAAGATAGAAATAGGTGAAACCTATCAGGATAGAGACGACTTAGGCACAGCCTAAGCCGAACGGGGAAATTGGGACGGAAGTGTTTGAAAGGATAAAAAAATAAAATAGTGGGAATGAGAGGGATAAAATGTAGTTATAGGGGATTGAAATTAATAAAAATAAATAAATCTGGCATTTATCAGAACTATTTAAGCAGCATGGGGTGGTAAAAGTGGTTTTGTAAGACGTATAATAAAGTTAGCAATAAAAAAAATGACTATGGATACAATAAAAGTTACAGTATCAAAAGACACTATACATTCAAGCAACAATCAAACTAGTCAACATACTACCGTTGAGACGGTCAAATACAATAATAACAATGACTGGTTGAAAGATCTTTTAAATTCAAAAATAGTTGATAATCTTATTTGGCCTATTACAATTTTAATCATACTATTATTATTTAGAAAAAAAATAAAATATATTCTAGACGGCTTTGGAGATAGAATGAAAAGAGGTGACAAAATTAAGATTGGAAAGGATGGATTATCAATTGAACAAGCCATCCCTTTAAAAGAAGATGAAGTTAAAAAGAATGCAGAATCCGAGTATGAAATAATGGCAGAAGAATCAAAAATCAAAGGAATAAAAGGGGAGGTAGCTGAAGTACAGCCACAAAATGAACCATCAACGGCAAAGGACAAGTTTGTTAAAACATATTTATCTATTGAACAAATTATCTCTGATAAATTCAAACTATTCTTTTCTGACAAATTCAGAATATGGACTAATTATAGGATTCAACAAATTGAATATGACTTAATACTTACTGCACCATTAAGACAAGATGAAGATAAAATTATTGAAATTAAATATTATCCTAGAGGAGCTAATTTATTTTATGTAAGAGAAACATTAATGCGACTTTATATTGCACAGAAACTATATCAAGAAACTACAAAAAAGGCAACAAAGCCTATTTTATTAATTGTGATACCAGAAAATAAATTCATTTTATCTGAAATTACAAAACTTAGTGACGCACCAAAATATTTGAAACAAATAAAGCTTGACAATTTAAGTTTACATTTTATTAAGCAAGAAGAATTAAATGACTTAACCAAAGAAAAATTAAGTGAAATGATAGAGTGAGATCAACTACCACTAACAGCAAGGCATGCTGCAATGCACTCCGTCCTTTGTTGACAGGAAAGTAGTGGACATAAAACAGCACTTCCCTTTTGGGATGAGGCTGTGCCTTATCCTATTTATTTCACAGGCTTTGCCTGCTTATTTACGAAAAAATGATAACGAAACAAAAATATAACATATAAAATAAACAGCGGAAGCCGAAAAGCTGAGAAAGAGTAGGTATAATTAAACACAAAAATAATGAAAAGGATATTTATTTTTAGTTTATTTATTGTAATAGCAAATATTTGTATTTCTCAAATTCATATCCTTTCACTTATTTCTAATAATTCAGAAATTATTAGAAATGACACTAATAGTATAATAGTAAAAGAAGATAAAGGGAGAAATACTCCTGAATATTACAAATATAAAAGAGAAAAAGAGAAAAATTCTTTTGATTATTTCATTTATAATGATCTCGCAATTTATACTCAAAAAAATTTTTATAATTCGACTGAGTCATTTCAGGATGAATATTTTTCAGCCATAAAAAAAATTGAAAAAAATAATTTAGATGCTACTAAATTTGAAAAATTAGTGGAAACAGAAAAATATAAATTAGATAGTAATTTAGAATCAATGGGGAAATGGGATATTTTAAGAGAAAAATATACTTATTATTATAAATTAAACAAAATAAATACATTAAAATTTAATTCTATTTCTATTCCTGTTAAAATTAAATTGTTTTTTATATGGAATCCTACTGAGGCAGAACTTTTTTATGATAATACTATTGATAATAAAAAGATAAAACTACTAAAAAACACCTCATTTTTTATATTACCTGGCAACAATCCGAATGTTTTACTATATAATGAATTAATTTATGATTATTTTGGTCCTTTTAGGGCATCTATTAGCTCTCAGATATCAAATAGTAATTCTAATAATACTGATTCAACAAATAGTAATAAAGCAAATCTTGATGCTAAAATGAGCATGATAGGTGGTGGTAATTTAATGGTTAATTTATACTACCCTTATTTATTCTGGCATTCTAACAAAAATAAAATTCAATTCATTAGTTCAATTTCTGCAAAATGTGCTTTCGATTTCCCAAAAATTGGAACAACCTTAAATGATCCATTGATGAAAATAAATGGAGGTATAGACTATAGTTTGTTTAACAGAGGGGCAAAAGATAATATATCATTTTTCATAAATGGAAACTCAAGTTATATTTATGCAAATAATAAAGATTTTTATGAAAAATTAAATTACAATAAAGATAAAAAAATCTTTTTATTTCATACCTTCACAATTGGTTTAGCATTAAAATCAACATACCGACTTGCTATTAATTTTTATGAATCAAATGGATTTCTGGAGACGAAGTTGCCTATAACACTTTCATTTGCAATCATTCCTTGAAAAGATGCATTTGTAACAATTCTTTAATTATAATTTATTTTAAGAATATATATAACCAAAACAAGTAAATAATAAATAATAAAACAAACAGCGAAAGCCGAAAAGCTGGGAAAGAGTAGGCGAAATAAAAAAAATGGAGTAAGCCGAAAATCCAACAAAGAGTAGGCAATCTTAAAGACCAAATATATGAACAAACACGAAGTTGAATTAAATGAACTAAGCAAACAATTGAAAAACCTAAATGAAATTGTGTTGCAATTGGGTAAGAAAAAAGATGTAATAGACATTATTGAAATGATTAAAGTGAAAAATGGCTGGACCACGCTTGCCGAAATGGATTTTATGAAGGCCATGGTAAATTCGCTTACCTTGCAAATAAAGCAGGTAGACCAAACTATCAGTCAAATGAAATCAGCTGCTTTTAAAGTAGAGATACATTGATGTAGTTGCTTTGTATTAAAAAAAAGCATTATACTCAAAGCGGCAATTGCATTGCCGCTTTGAGTATGGTTGTTTGTTAAAAACAACTTTTTTAGAATACTACTAAGCAAGTAAATAACAAACAAAACAAACAGCGGAAGCCGAAAAGCATAAAAAGAACGAACAATACCAATAACCCATTTTTTGAATGTATAATTTATAATAAGATAACAACAGCATACCTTAATTTAAATAAACAAAATCATTAATTTAAACTCAAATTATTATGAAACAGAAAAAGTATCTCTTTTTATTAAAAGAGGAAAATTTAAAAAAAGTAAATTCAGCCTATATGGCGATTTTAAAAACGAAATCAATTGTTACCGTGCAGCATTCGAATGTAGGGTTCGAAGTGTTGTGCGACACAGAAAACGCTGAATTGTTATTCAAAACAGCATTGTTTTCGTTTAAAACATCATCGAAGATTACTTTGGAAGATGCAAAACAGTTTAGTGCCGGACAACTCAGGGTAATAGATATCTGGAATTCGAAATTTGCGGATGCGTATAAAAAAAGAAAAAAAGAAAGAACAAAAACTGTATTAAAGTGGAGCGATAAAAAAGTAAAAGAACCAGCCCCCGATATGCCATACGACATTAATATGGTAAAAAAAAGACTGGATGAAGAAATCAAGAAAAAAAAACTGAATGTTGAAAAATTAAAACCGGGATTAGATGTTGATACCAACAGGATTGTATCCAGTGATTTTATAAAGGTAAGAGAATACTTTATTAGCAAGCTTAAAAGTGAAAAATTAGGGTATAAAATAGCACTTATTTATTACCATTTTTCGCCGCAATACCGCAAGTATATCTTATCTGATGAGATATTGAATATGGTAAAGGATATTCTTGCAGGTGCTGATAAAGAAGACACATGTTGGAAAATGTTTGGTAAAAATAGTGTGGGAGTAGTATTCGTAGAATCTTCGAATAACAATGGTCCAAAGTTTACCAATAATGAAAGAAATGAAATCATTAACGAAATTATCACCGGTTTGAGCTGGCTGGTGGTGGAACATCCAACAAATAATTTATCATGGGTGTACGATTACCAATATGTAAAGATTAATGTTGCAAACAAAGCAAATAAAGATGATTTAGATTCTGCATATGATAGTTATTGGCGTAATCCGGCTATAGGGCAGGTAAATTTTGAAGGACACACATATAGTGCAGATGACAATGGAATTGATAATTACAAAGATGATTTGCGCGAACAACATAACTCGGAGCATGCTATAGTTGTTTTTGTAACACCTTATGGGAGCAGTTGGCATGCATACTCGAGTGGGAAGAGATATATTTCTTTGGCCGAACATGGAGATAATTGGGGAGGATGGGGACAAGATGAGCTAAATACTATTATAGCACATGAAATGTGTCATAAATATGGTGCAGCTGATGAATATACAGGTAGTGGTACTCCATGTAATAGTTGTGGAGGCTCGCATGGTTGCGATAATATCCCTAATGGGAATTGTAAGTCATGTGCCAGTCCTGGTGAGGAGTGCGTTATGGATCAGAATGATTTAAATTTGTGTCAATATACCAGGGCACAAATTGGATGGAGCGATATTTTTGTTGAATTAACAACAGCGGATGAAAATTATGCAGGTACAAATGATACCGTAAAACTGGATACCGGAACTACTTCTTATACTCTTAATGTTCCTAATCATGATGATAGAGAAAAGGGAAACAAGGAAGGATATGCAATTTGGGCAGGTGGAAATTTGTCAAGAGAATCAATAAAGAGAATTCTTATCCGGAAAAGCGAAGATGGGTCGTATGGTGGATGGAAATTAAAGAAAGTAAAAGTAATGCACGATGGGGATGTTATTTGCGAACATACACCCAATAAATGGTTAGAGGATAACGATTTAACATATCTTGCCTGTGTTTATGATGATAGTTATGTGAACACTTTGAGCATTGAAGTTACCACCGCAGATGTTAGTAATGCCGGCACCAATGATGATGTTACACTAAAGCTTGCCGGTAAAAGCTGGAATTTGGACAATGCAGGTGATGATTTTGAAAGGGGCGACACCAATGTGTTTAATCTTGATCCTGATACAAATTTTAAAGTTGCTGATATTACTACCATTACAATAACAAAATCTTCTGATGGATGTTATGGTGGATGGAAGTTAAAAGGTTTAAAACTTATTGTTAACGGTAATACTATCTATAATAACCAATCCATCAACAAGTGGTTAGAAGATGATAACCGTATTTTTACCGCTAATATTTAAAAGGAGAACAACCTCTCCCGAAAAATGATGTTTTTCGGGAGAGGTATAAATGTAATCCAACAAGTTTATGGAACTTTGATTTTAAATACTGTCTGCTGTTGGGATGAGGCTGTGCCTCGTCTCTTTTATCCTGCAGGCTTTGCCTGCATATTAAATAAAAATGATAACAAAACAAAGAAATAACAAATAAAACAAACAGCAAAAGCCGAAAAGCTGAGAGAAAGTAGGCGAAATAAAAAAAATGGAGTAAGCCGAAAATCCAACAAAGAGTAGG
>DYDE01000198.1 GCA_020718065.1 Marinifilum sp.
GCAATGTTTCAATCGGAAATGATGAGGTATTCCATATAAAATCAATCATATCGGGCTTCGATATAATACCAGAAAACCAAATAAGAGAATCGCAGTTGAGCTTTTTTACTCACAACCAGATAAAAGAAGCTGGTAACTATTTTTTAACATTAGGTAACAACAATATCAAAGGACTCTCTTTTAATTATAACCGAAAAGAATCTGACCTTAGCTTCTATAATTTAGATGAAATAAAAAAACTACTCAAACAGAATGATTTGAAGAAATTTTCAATGTTAGATAATCCAAATAAAAACTTAACCGAATTAATATCTGAATACAATCAAGGAAAAAGACTTTGGAAATGGTTTGTTATTGCAACTTTATTGTTTTTATTTGCAGAAGTTGTCTTATTAAGATTTATGAAATAAAAAAATTAATAAGTCCCCATCGATAACATAATTAAAGTGCATTCTTCAACTACTTCAATTCCATTAAGGCCTAATAAATTCATTAATTCCTGATTATGTGTACCGGGGTTAAATATTACCCTTTTGGGATTTAATTTAATAATGTAACCAAAGTAAGGTTTCTGGTTCAAGGGTCCAAGGTATAAAGTTATGGTATGCACATCCGTAATATCTGGCATTATATTAATGATGGGAACATTAGCAATGGTTCCAGATCTAATTCCAATTGGCACAACTTCATGTCCCTTATCAACTAGTGCGACCACAGCACGATAAGAAAATCTTTCTGAATTCGGGGATGCTCCAAGTACAATTGTTTTTTTCATTAATATAACGAAAGAAAAGCGATTAATATATTATAAACTGTGTATTTAAAAAATTATATTTTCCCATTCAAATAAACAATTGTTAATCGTTGCTATAAACCCCATTCAAACTTGGACATTGAATGATTTTTAAATAAAGCCCCAATTGTTTTATTACTTCTACAAATTTATCATAATCAATAGGTTTGGTTATATAACTATTACAACCTAATTTATGACAAAGTTCTATCTCTTTTGGTTCGTCGGTAGTAGTAATAATAATAACAGGCATTTTAACCAATTCTTTATCTTGTTTGATTATACGCAAAACATCCATGCCGTCAATTCGGGGCATACGAATATCTAGTAAAAGCAAATAACTAACTCCAGATTTTCGATATTCAGTTTCACCCGTTTTAAATAAAAAATTTAAAACATCTTCCCCATTTTCGAAATGAATAATTGGGTTCAAAATCCCTGCTCTTTTCAAATTCTTTTCAATGAGGGTAGCATGTCCCTGATCGTCTTCAGCAATTAATATAGTAATATCTTTTTCCATATTATTATTCATTTAAACAGTTTTTTTGTGTTTTGTTGTGCTGGTTAATCGAAATATTATGACGCAATTTACAAAAACTTACATTAAAAATCAAATTTATTTCACAAATAACTTTAAACTTTATATTTAAATGGCAAAGATATAAAGAAACTTGAACCAATTTTTTGTTCAGAATTTAACCATATTTTGCCATTGTGTTTTTCTATTATTTTTTTTGCAATTGCCAATCCTAATCCTTCTCCTTTTTGTGTTATGTCTAATTGATGAAATAATTCAAAAATTTTTCCATAGTAATTACTTTGAATTCCTATTCCATTATCTTTCACACAATATATAGCATTTTCGTTTTCAACACAGCCACTTATAATTATTTCTCCAATTCTGTCAGGAGAAAGGTACTTAATTGAATTGTCTATAAGATTTGAAAAGACCTGATTTATCATCATTTCATCACAATAACATGAAGGTAGATCCTGCAATGTAATATTAACGTTTTTTTCTTTAATTTGATATTCGAAGATATTTAATACAACTTGCAAAAGTTGATTCATATCTGTTTCTTTTTTATGAGGGATTGTTTTACCAAGTCTTGAAATCTTCAACAAGCCTGCAATAAGAAAATCCATTTTATAAGTACTAGTAAAAATGTAATTAAAAGAATCTGGGATATCTATTTCAAACAATTTTGATAGTCGTTCGCGAATTACATTTGTTCTTTCTTCAAGATATATAACTGATTTTACAAATTCAAAAGTTTTATAAAGTTCTTTACTAAATCCTTGTATATTAACCAAAGGAGAACGTAAATCATGAGATGCAACAAAAATTATTTGTTCTTGTTCTTTATTTTTTTCGATTAATTCAAGATTTAGTTGTTCAATTTCTTTTGCAGCAATTTTATTCTCTGTAATATCTCTGATGATTGCCAAAACTTCTTCTTCACCACTTTTAATCAAACGAACTTCATAATAATTTAATGTGTTATTAATTAAAAGATCATAATCGAAATTTTGAACTTTACCACTTTGTATTGCAGTTTTAATGTTAAGCATTGTAGTCTTAGCTAGTTTGCGTGGTAAAATATTAAAAACGCTCTTCCCAATAAACTCTTCGGGTGGAAGTAATAAGTTTTTTGGGTTGTTTGCTTTGTAATCAATAAAAACCCCATCTGCAGACAACCTGAAAATTATATCAGGAATAGCATCAATAATTGCTCTGTTTTTTTGTTCACTTCTTTTTAAAAGAATTTCAGCGTTTTTTTGCTCTGTTACATCTTCAGCAATGAGCATTACACCGGTTTTTTCTCCTTTAAAATTACAAATAGTAGAAAGCTTCAGAGATATAAATACTTCTTTTCCCCATTTAGACTGATAAAAAGTTTCATAACTTACTTTTTTCCCTGTATTGATACATTCAACAATTTTTTTGGAAATCCCATATTTTATAAGTGGAGGAAAAGAAATCAAATTGATTTTTTTAGTAGCTTCAATTGAAGGGGACCCAAGCAATAATATCATTTGAGGATTAACATATTCAATATTGCCTGATAAATCTGCATATACAATTCCAAGAGGTGCAACATCTATTAAAGAACGCAGTTTTTCTTCTTTGTCTTTAAGCTCGTCTTCATTGGTTTTTCTTTCAGTTAAATCTGTAGTAATAATATAATGAATAGATTTATCAGAATTTAATTCTACAGATGAATAACTATTTCTAACATATTTTAGTTCATTATTTGTGTTTTTTATCCAATATTCAAGATATTCCGGACTTACTCCCTGAAATCCAAGATCTTCTATGATGTTTTTTAATCTTTCACTTTCTTCTTTACTTAAACTGGTTTCTTTATTAAATATAGCTTTATCAAATTGAGATATCCCAAATATTTCTTCAGCTCTCTGATTCATATAAACTATTTTATTATCAGAAATAATAGTAAGTCCATCCTGAATATTATCAGCCATTATAGAAAAACTTTCTTTGCTGTTCTTAAGTGCATCTTCTGCTAGTTTAACTTGGGTTATATCCGAAATAAATCCTTCTAGAAATTGTAATTGTTTATTTGAATAAACACCCCTTCCTTTTTCCCAAACCCATTTTATTTTTCCGGAAGCAGTAATAATTCTGTATATTGTTTCAAATGGTTTCTTTTCTTTTATTGCATTTTGAATTAAATCACTATCTTTTCCCAAATCTTCTGGAAAAATCAATTCGCTAAAACTATACTTATTGTTATCAATTATATCGAAAGGATCGTATTCAGTTAATTCTTTACACCCATCGCTAACAAATTCCATTGTCCATTGATTATCGTTTAAACAACGGTAAGCCATGCCGGGTAAATTGCTCATTAAAGTAAAAATCAATCGCTGCGATTCGTATAAAGACTCTTCCATTCTCCGTCTGTCTGTAACATCAGTTATTACCGCCAAACTAGCAACTTCACCTTCATAATCTATCTGAGAGGTTCTTACTTCTGTTGTTTTTATTTCATTATATTTAGTTCTGACATCAATTTCATATAATGGAGAAAAATCGCCAATAGCAAATCTTTTCTTCATATTATCAAATACAATTTTTTTGTTTTCTTCATCTAGATAATCAAAAATAGATGTATCAATAAGATCTTGAGCTGTATAACCAATTAAATTAACTGTAGTTTCATTAGCAAAAACAATTCTGCCATTAATATGAACAAGTATAAGATCTGGTAGTTTTGAAACAAGTTGTTTGTAGCGTTATTCACTTGAACTCAGTGCATTTAATGCCTTCTGTTGTTCTGTTATATTATATAGAATAATATGAATATAAAACTGTTTATCTAATGGATCATAAAATGAATTTCCAGATAATGAATAAGTTAAAATTTCTTCTTTTTTGTTTTTTAAAAGTATTAAATGACCAAATATTTCTCCAATTTTAATTACTGACTTTATGAAATTAGTTACTTTTTTTATTTCATTTTGCTCTGTAAATTCACAAATGCAATGATTTTCTAATTCGGTTTTATTATATCCCAATTCTTTTATAAAGGCATTGTTAGCCGTTATTATCACACCCTTTTTGTTTAAAGACAAATAAGAAATAGGTGCATTTTTAAAAAGCGAATATATGTTTAATTCATTTTCTTTAAGTGGACGTTCATCGACCTCTACTTTATTCATTTGTTTTTTAAGGGCGATCAATTCCTCAATTAATTCTTTCTTGGTTTTGTTTTGATAATTAAGCATACAGATAATGTTTATGCAAATAGCTAAAGTAACCTATTTTTTAGCTAAATCCAAATTTTTGAACATTTTAGAAAAGAATAGAAAAAATGCGGATATATCAACAATAAATACAAATACGATGTTTAATAAATTATTGACAACTTATACCTTCGTTCAGGCTTCGGTCTTTGATTCTACAGCTTCCATCCAGCCTGTATCTTTCCACTTAAATGCCGTCTGGCTTATGCACTACAATCACCAGTAACAAGGTCAACAATGGTGATGTGCCATTTTTTGTTGATATAGCTTAAATATATAACAAGACTATTGCCACTTGGAGCTACAAATACTATACGTCTGCTTTTTAATTCAAGATTATATAAATCAGTAATTGTTTGTTGACTTATGAGTACTTCCAAATACTCTACCATATTCTTTGCTGTATTAGAAAGCATATGATCAGTTTTTGTGGTATCTACAAAGCATCCAATTTTCGACCATTTTTCATTCTCACAACTATAAACAGGAAGCTTTGTGTATTTTATTACATTTGCTTTTAAATCAGAGGAAACGGAAATGTTTGGATAAATTTGCTCAGCAAAGCTCAATGCTTCAATATTTGAATAGGTATCAAATGTACCTGGTCTATTAATTATAAATACTCCGGTTTTTTTATCTATATATTGTAAAAGATTGACAGAGTCTTTCTTAACAAGCAAAACCACAATTTCTTTTAATGTTTTTTTAAAAGAAAGTTCTTTTTGATTTTGAGCTGATATACAAAGTGTTGTGCTTAGAAATACGATAATTGTTAATAGAAATAATTTAGAATGTTTTTTCATCTTTTCTCCTCTTTTTAGGATGCAAAAGTACTTAAATGTTTTGGTTCTGTTTTAGCATAATTTGGAAAAAGTTTAGAAATAATATTGGCTACTGTTAATTCCTTATCGGGAAAATTCTTAAACAGAATCATAAAAATTAAACAATTTCTTCGTGTAGGATAAGAATTGTTAGACACACCTACATATTCAAGCATAAGGGTTTCGTTATTTATTCCAGCATGGATGTTTTTTGTTAACTAATCAGTACTTAAATTGCCGAGATTATAAACGGGACTTCTAAAAATTGCTTTTTCTTCGTTGGACTTCAATTTTAAAATTATTAACGAATTGTTTTATTTTATATGAGTTA
>DYDE01000046.1 GCA_020718065.1 Marinifilum sp.
TTTCTTGCAAACACTACCTATAATTTATTTGAAATTAGGAGTTAAAAAACATGTTCTGTTTTAGCATAATGTGGGAAAATATCAAAAATAATATTGGCTACTGTTAATTCCCTATAGGGAAAACAGCAATAGAGGGATAATATATTTCTATTGAAATTATTCCCCCTCGGGGAAATAATTTCAAATCCTAACAAAATAAAGAAAATAGCCCGTGAGGGCTTAAATATCAATAGCAAATGCTATTCACATGCAAAGATATTGCCTGTAGGGCATTTACATACCTACAATATTCTTAAAAAGAAGCAAATAATATCAAATCTTAACCAAAAACTTTACCAGCATGCTATCATCATGCATTGTTCTACCTTTTGGTCTTGAGTTTTCTATCTTTTCTTTTAAATTTACATTGATACCCATTAATTTCAAGCTATTTTTTGAATAAATAGACCCATCAAATATTTGTGTACTATCAGGTAGTTCATTCTTGTTAATTGTAATTTGTTCGAATGATTTCGGAGCGTTTGTTTTAATGGTTTTTTTGAGGATCGGTTTTATATCTTTTACAATAAATTTCTCAATGGTATCGGTTTTGTAAACATAAACCGGTTTTTCAACATTAATTATTCTTTCTTTTTTGAAAACAAAAAGGAAAACAAAAACCAAAACTATTAAATAAATAGCAAACTGATATACAGGGATTTTATAACTTAAAATACTTTTAGTTAAAGTATAAACATTATTTGAGGCTTGTTTTGATTTCAATGTATTAAGAAGATTACCCAATATTTCAGGATTTGGGTTTACAGTTTTACTTTCTGTATCAAGCATTTCAGCATTCAACAAAATAATGTTTCTCATTTTGCTATATTCTTCTTCAGAAGAAAAACGATTTACAATGCTTTTCTCCTGATTGGAAAGCAAGTTGTAATCTTTTGTTTTTAAAAGCTTCTCATATTCTGAGAAATACTTATTTAATTGCTCTTCCATAAATCATTTTCTAATATCTGGTTAAATGTTTTTAATTTTTGTGATAGTTTTTGCAGGGTATAATAGATTCTTGATTTAACAGTTCCTTCTGAACAATCCATTATTTCTGCTATTTCTTTTATTGATAATTCTTGCTGGTAACGTAAAACAAAAGTTGTTTTGTGATTTAGATCCAATTCATCCAGTTCTTTTTTTAAATTCTCTTTAAATACTTTATTGTCGTAGGTTTTATCAAAATTAGTCAAATAGATGGTATTTGCTGTATGCATGTATTCTTGATCGTGCTTAAGTTTAACATCATTGTGTTTGTAATCGTTCTTGCACATATTGCTTGCCACAGCATAAAGCCAGGTTTTAAATTTCATTCCTTTATGGTACGAATCATTTTTCTCAATTATCTTCAAGAATACGTCTTGCGAAAAATCATTGGCTTTCTCTGTATCATATCCCAGCATTTTATAGAAATAATAATGAATCTTCTTACCATATCTTTTATATAGTTCTTCAAAAGCTTTGGTATTGTTATTGCCGATAAGGAGCATCAACTCCTCATCGGCAAAATTTTTATATTTCTTATGGAATAATGACATTTATTTCAGCAATTATTCTCCTATTTTTTCTTTAATCATGATTAAATATTCTTCACAATTTTCTGTCTTTTTCACAATACCATATATTTTAGCCTTAATCTCGCTTGCTTTGTCGTTATCGCCACTTGCTTTATAATGATCATAAAGTGTAATAAAAGAAGGTATGTAATTTAAATTAGCATAATCCACAATAGATTGTGAGACATCATTCGAGAAATCATAACAAATATAATCCTTTAAGTAAATTTTTTCGTAATTTTTTATAGTTACAGCGATATTGTCATATTTTTCTTTACTGTATTTATATACCAATCCTTCATTATATAAATTATCTTTAATTTTTTCGGAAAAGGAAGATTCCAAGGTAGAAGAAAAATAAATTGATCTATTACCTATATTTTTAGCAAAGTATTCTATAATATCCTGTTTGAATTTTCTTCCATCATTAAAATCATTATACTGTTTTTTATATGTTTCAATACCAAGCTCCTTAAAGATGCTTTCTCTATAGTTTGGAAAATTTAAGAACCCTGCTAAAACAACTTTTACATCATTTCTAATCCCCAAAGCATATTGCAAAGCTTTTTTAGGATAATACATATTATCACCCCAAACAATTATAATAGCATTTTTTTCGAGGGATTGCATTTCATTATAATTAAGTGCCATTAAACCGGGAGAAAAATCATTGCTTTTGTACCATTTGATCATAATTGTTTTCAGGTTATTTGTATCTCTTACTGCTTCATAATAGGCTACGAGATCAGAATAGGCATCGATTCTATCCGGATCCATTTCATAAGCTTTTTTCAAATAAGGAAATAAAGTTAAATCCATGCCCCCTTGTGCAAATTTCAACAGATTAAACTCATACGAATTTGACACTTTAGCTTCCATTTGTTTGATGATATTGTTTAATTCATTGTCAACATTCAATCCATCAATAAAATTGGTATCAGAAAGAATTTTAACATACCTCATGGCTTTGTAGTAATTATACCAGGCATTGGCATTCTTTTGGTTTTTCTTTGTTTCATTTTTCCACAATACTGATTGTTCTTTAAACCAACTTATAGGTTTGTCAACCTTTACGATTGAATAAACTTTTTCTGGCTTTGTATTTTGGGCATTGCCATTATAAAAAGCAAACAAGTTAATTGCAATAATTATGATATATAAACTAATTCTTTTCATTTCTATTATAATTTTAATTTGTAAATAAATTTAAACAATGCATTGTAATATATAATACAATTAACTTTTAGTTTGGTTCAATTATTCACAATTTTTTTAGAATAATTCATTAGTATCCAAGTAAAACTAATGAGATTCTTCGCAATGCTCAGAATGACAGTTCGTTTCTGAGGTTTTTAATGAGGAGGGAGTTAATGGCGGCTTCGCCGCTATTAACTCCCTCCTCATAAGCAAAGTGTCTGTCATTCAGAGCGAAGTGTAACGGAGCGAAGAATCTATAATATCATTTTAGAATTTAATTAAACATTAATGAAAATACAAAACCCCCATTTTGTGGGGGTTTTGTATAATAGATTAGAATGCTGCTTTCGGAGGAGCTGGTTCATCAGGTTTGCCTGCGTTTTTAAGAGGAAACCTCACTAATACAAATCCTATAATAATTAATACAATAATGCTTATAGCAAAAGGAGGGTTTTTAAATATTTCCAACATTGGAATATCCATGAAATAGAAAAGAGCAAAGATCAAGCCCATCAATGCCTCCCCTGCAATGAAACCGGAAGCAAGAAGCACTCCTGTATTTTCAACTCTTGCAATCTGGGCTTCGTTATGTTTTCTTCTTTTACTAAACATATCAACAATACCTTTTACAATACCACCAAGGAATATAGCAAATGTTGTTTCTAATGGAAGGTACATACCAACACTAACCAGCATTGGGCTTTTTACCTGCATTAATATAAATCCTAATCCCATGAGCATACCAACAATAATAAGAGGCCAAGCCATTTGTCCACCAACAATTCCTTTAGAGAGCATAGCCATTAAACTGGCCTGAGGAGCAGAAAGGTTTTTACTACCAAATCCACCTTCGTAACCTTCCTTAACACCTTGTGCAATATCGCCCTGATTTAATATAATTAAAACACCAAACATCACACAACCTGCCAGAACAACACCAATAATATCACCAATCTGCATTTTCCAAGGAGTACCACCAAGAATATGTCCTGCTTTTAAGTCTTGTAGCATTTCTCCGGCAACAGCAGCAGAAACGCAAACAATTGCGGCAACACCAAGAACAGCAGCAACGCCTTCACTACCTCTAACACCAAGAGCAACAAGAATTAATGCAGTAACAACTAAAGCTGTTAAAGTTAAACCACTAATCGGATTATTACTGGATCCCATAATCCCAACCAGGTAACCAGAAACAGCACCAAAGAAAAATGCAAGTATTATTAAAATGGTAGCTGCAGCAAAAGCCACAATGAAAGTTGTTTCAAAAATAAAGAAAGTAATACAGAAGGTAGCAACTGCAACTGCTAATATACCAGCAACTATCCATGTAAATTTAATATCTCTTTCAATTCTGTTAGTCATAACGTTTGCACCACCAGCTGCTTTTTTCACATCACTAATTGCACGTGCAATACCAGCACCAAGGCTTTTTCTCATTTTAAAAAGAGTAAAACCAGCACCCATCAACATACCACCAATAGCAATTGGTTTAACAATAAATCTCCAAATCTGCCCCATTTGATAAGCAGGGTCGCTAACCTTAGCGCTTGCTGCTTCAAATGTCATAGTAACATCTTTGCTCATCAAGTAATTAGCCCAAGCGGTCAAATCTAAATTTGGTCCTAGAAAATAATATATAATTGGAGTTAATAATCCCCAGGCTATTAATCCGCCACTAAAATTAAGTGCACCTAATTTAGGTCCAATAATATAACCAACACCCATGTATGCAGGGCTGATTCCAGGAGAACTTAACAATAAACCACCTTGTCCACTTATTGAAGTACCAGTAATAGTTTGTTTGGTAAAAACTACAAATTTTTCCCATATTAAAGCAAAAAATTTAAATTCACCCAATGCTTTAATAACAGCACCACCAATCATTGCACCAAAAAGGAATTTGGAACCACCGCCACCACTTCTACCAGCTTTATGTATTTCGGCTGCAGCAACAGATTCAGGAAAGGGCAATTCAACATCTTCAACCATAACACGGCGTAATAATGCAACGAACATAATTCCCAGGATACCACCCGAAATAAGAATTAATGTTGATGTAACATAATGTCCTGGTGTGTAAAATTCAGGCCATATTCCTGCAATAAAAAAGGCAGGTAAAGTAAAAATAGCACCAGCAGCAACAGATTCTCCAATAGAACCAACTGTACGTGCAATGTTTTCTTCAAGAACCGAGCCTTTCATGATTTTCAATAAGGCCATTCCTATAACTGCTGCAGGATATGTAGCTGCTATAGTCATACCTGCTTTTAACCCCAAATATGCATTTGCTGCACCAAGTACAACCGACATTATCAAACCTATAAGCAAAGCCCTAAAAGTAAACTCAGCCATGGTTGATTCGGATGACACAAAGGGTACAAATTTCTTTTGTTCTGACATGTTTCCTCCTTTGAATGTTTAAATTAATTTTTTTTAAATAAGAAGCCAAATTAAGAAAAATAATCTTACAAATTCTAAGAATATTTTTATGTATTTAATTTCTATAATTCAATTGTAATAAATATAATGAATGAAATCAAGCTTTATAGATATGAATTATTTTTTTTGTTTGATAAAATGGTTCAAGAAAAAACTCATTTATTTCAAATATATTGATATTTGCTTTTAATGCTTTAATTTCACTATCAATATCACCACCTTTTAAATATAAAATACCATTTGGAATTGTATTTCTTTCAATATCAGAAATTTTACTTTTTGTCCATTTATAAAAAACAGGTAATTCAGTAACTGCTCTACTCACTATAAAATCGTATTTAGTTTTTAATTCTTCAACACGTAATTTTTCAGCTCTAACATTTGTCAAACCTAATTTTTCGGCAATATCTTGTACAACAAGAATCTTTTTTCCTATTGAGTCAACCAAATGTAATGTACATTCAGGATACATTATGGCTAATGGAATTCCTGGAAAACCACCACCGGTTCCTACATCAAGAAAAGCAGTCCCTTTAACTGGTTTTAATATTTTTGCAATAGCTAATGAATGTAAAATATGTCTTTCTTCTATATGCTCGATATCTTTACGAGAAACAACATTAATCTTGCTATTCCAATCATTATATAAATCAGGTAATTTATTAAAACGCTCAATTTGTAATTGAGTAAGTTCGGGAAAATATTTGAATACTAAGTTCATCATTAGATAAAAAAATTGGTGCTTTGTATAAAAGCACCAATTTATAAATTTTAAATTATAATAGAATTATTTCTTTCTAAATAAGCCTTTTAATAAAGGAGCACCTTTTACTTTGGTTTTGTAACCAAATATAAAATTAATACCAGCATGCACCATAAAATTCTTAGATTTTTCTGGAATAAACAAAGCAGTAACATTATCAGTCATCACATATAATTGAGCGGGACCACCATTTGCAGCAAAACCAAAACCAAAGTTCGTGTAACTACGATTCCAGATAGAATAACTAGCAGCGAGACTAATATATGTTCCGAACTTTCTGTTATATGATAAGGTTACAGAAGGATGAATTTTTCTATTAAAAATCTCATTTCTAATTAATAATCCTACATTGTCATTTTCATTAAAAGTGTACATTCCACTCAAATAAATTTTGGGAGTTAAAGGATACCAATAAGAATCGTTACTACTCACAATATCAAAATTATTTGTTAGAGAATCTTGCAATTGATTGAAATATATTTTCTGAATACTATCACCATTCTGATCTTTTCTTCCTAATAGAATGGCATTTTTAATAAAATATCCGTCGAAAATAAAGTTTGCATCTTCTTTGCTGCTGAATTTTTGGGTATTCTTTTTAAATTTAATATACCCAAAATCTACAAAACTTAAACCTAATTCTATTTCTTCGGTTGCTTTATATGTTAAACCTAAATCGATTGCCATACCAAAGTTTTTGAAGTTCTTCATATAGTTTTTAATATCAGATGTTTTAGGACTTCTAATACCTCCTAATTTATCAATAGAATCATTATAGAATTCAATAGAATCATTAATAAAATCAGGTGTGGTCATATATAAAGTGTAATCTGGAATAGCAGTATGTCCAAAATTCAATTCATCAATAGCAATTGTAGATTTGTTTTTTTTCATCCATAGGTTTGACAAACCAGTTAATAATTTTAAATGTCCACCAACAATCAAATCTTCATTTACAGGACGCGACCAGCCTAATGCTAATTCGCGGTAATGAACAAAATCAAAATTTAGTCCTTCAAGATCAATAGTTTTTCCAACAAACATGGCATTGCCATTAAATGCTAAATTCATTAAATCTTTGGGATAACCAAACCTAAAATCAATTTTTTCGGATAAACTAACTGTAAAAAAATGTTCTTCGTATTGAAATCCACCAGAAAGAATCTCTTCATTTACTTTTGCAAGGATGAAATTCTTTTTGGTCATTTTAGAAATAGCTTCGTTCTGAGATTTGTAAGTAATATGTAATGAGTCA
Source organism: Marinifilum sp. (assembly GCA_020718065.1). Classification (GTDB taxonomy): domain Bacteria; phylum Bacteroidota; class Bacteroidia; order Bacteroidales; family CG2-30-32-10; genus CG2-30-32-10. The sequence goes on from DYDE01000046.1 coordinate 7,250, forward strand.
TCATCACCTTCTGTAACAAGATTCCGATAAGTAAACCCATTGTGGTTTAAACCTAAATAATAGCTTGAAAATCCTGGTAAGCCAATATAAAACTTCATTGGAGGACGCAAAGCCGGATTTGTGAAGTTAGATTGAGGAACTATTTTTAGCGATTGTAATGTTAAATCATTTTGAGCTGTAACCAGTTTATTAAATAAACCAAAATAGACAAACAAAATGCTCAGAGTAAGTATGATTTTATATTTTAAGTTGCTCATATTATATTATTTTGTTTAGTTTTAGAAATGACTTGTACCTAATATTAGTATTTTACTTTTACATGCGTTTTCACTCCAACCTTCAAATCAATTGTATAGTCGGAGTAAAACTTAACATCAGTTCCATGATTGTTGGAAGTATTAAGTATTGCTTTAAGTAAAACCTTTTTCACATTATGGTCAATCATATAATTAATTCTGTCGCCCGACATAATGGTTTCGGTTCTTTTAATGGTTGGTAATATTACCCTGTAATTTGGAGCTGGTCCTAAAATGCCAGATGCTATAATGCTGTTATCATCATTAACAAGGAATAGTGAGTCAATCCTATTATATAATGTATCAGTAAAAATAAGTTGCAACTTAACATCAACTGGAAAACCATTTGTTGAAGTAACCCTAACAGCAGCCCAATCAATTTTATCTCTGTTTTCTAATTTAAATTCTTCCATTTTAAAAGTATCCTGAACAGTAAAATCAACAGCTTTGCCCCATATTGGCAATTCAACATCAACATCAACTTTAAATTTGCTCGTATCTAATACGAAATTTTGACCAACATTACCAGCAGGATTTCCTAAGGCACTTGTATGATATACAATGAATTGAGGCGAAATATTTATTGCATCATCAATATTGCAAGTAGTTTTATTTAAATTAAGTGTTGAAGTTTTTGTTTGTCCAACCTGAGAAATAGTAGGTGAAATAATTGACCAGGGACTGGGTAAACCACTTCCTGATATTGGAACCGAATCTAATGGAGCAACAGAACGATAAGAAGAAAACTTATCAAAAGTTATATTGATAGGAAATCCGTAAGAATTATAAACATTAATATTTAATTTAGGATCAACAAGTGTAAATCTCCCACTTAGATTTCTTTTAAAAATATCAAGAAAAACAGAATCTTCACGTATTACGAAAGAAGGCTGTCCAAAGTATCCAAAAAGTTTGGAGTAGCGCATATTATTAACATCAGTATTCAAACTAATGCCGTTACCATTACATGCAGCATTATTGTGAAATTTAATTTTCAAAGTTACATTTAAAATATTTATTGATGAAGATGCAGGAATATGATCAAGACCAATTTTATAACCAGTTAAATTTATTTGGTTATTTGTATTATGAGGTCCAATACCTATATTTGGATTCGAAATTGTTAGAGGAGTGCCATCAGAAATTTTAGTAATTGACTGGAAAACAGTAACAATATCAGCATTGTCTTTTAAATCTGAAAATAATCTAATATTAAAATTACCTTGTTTTAAATAAATTTCGTCTAATTTTTCACCATTGCCTGATGAAAAGATTAAAGGCAAACTTATTACAATAGTATCCGGGCTATTTGGTTTATCAAAAGTTGTATCAACTTGAGGTAAGTATTGATTGGGGATGGTTATTAAATCTTCAGCTGTTTGAGAAAAAATCGTACCCCTATATAATAATGTTAAAAAGTGAGTTTGATCCTGAACAAAAATATGACTACTGTCCCAATCGTACAACACATCCCACAAAGTTAATTTTGTATGCAAAACAGGAGCAACAAGGGTGGGTTCATATTCGACCTGAGCCATACGGTCAAAATTAAATTTATCTTTAATACAAGATTGAATACTAGTAAATAACACCAATAATAGTATTATTTTCAAATAATTCTTAGGTTTAATTAATAGATTATATTTCATATGTTTATTTTTTAGTTTTTACTTTAATGTCAAATACAAAATACTGCAAACATATACCACACTTGAAATGTAATGGTTTATGGACATTTCATTGTTATTATTTTTCTACAAACTTACATATTTTTTTTAAAAATATCAAAATGCAAAAAAAAATAATATATATTTATCAATATGTATTATCTATTTCGCTTAAACAAAATATAACTGGTTATAGAATATATTTTATTAACAACTTTACTCTATTTGTTTTTTAACACTTTAATAAAGCGAGGGATGAATTTGTATTATTAAAAAAAATATTATAGCTTTGCTTTAGTTTGAATCTTAAAAATAACGAAAATATCAAATTATGAAACTCTTTAAAAGCTTATTTCTGATTTTAAATTATAAAACAATAATCATTACAATGCTCTCTTTAGGAGCAACTTATTTGTGTCTTGATTTTAAATGGACTGCCGATTTGCCACAAACACTAATAGGAATTGCTGTTGTTTTTCCAATAGTTTTTTCGATTGGAGTTGCTTATCAGCGTCGCGAAAATGCTTTAAAAGATTATAGTAATCTTAAAGCACATAGCAGATCTATTTATTTATCAGTGCGCGATTGGTTTGAAGATGATAATCCAAAGCAATTAGAGGATACAAAAAAAATAATTTTAGAATTACTTAGTGGGTGTAGAGAATTTTTTATGGCCTCAAAAAACGAAAAAATACTTAAAGAGAAAGAAGTTTATAAAAAATTCTCTGATTTGTCTTTGTTAATAAAAGAATTAAGAGTAAGGGGAATGGCTGTTGGCGAACTTTCAAGGGTAAATCAATACCTTAGTAAAATGATTGAGGCTTTTGAGAGCCTGAAACACATTTCTCAATATCGTACACCAATAACATTAAGAGCATATAGCAGATTGTTTATCATTATAACACCAATTATCTATGCTCCTTATTTTGCACATATTGGCAAAAATATAAACATAATTCTAGCAATGGTTACCCCATTTTTATTCAGTATTGTTTTAGTCGGACTTGACAACATTCAGGATCATCTGGAAAACCCATTTGATCAAATTGGCGAAGATGATATTAGAATTAATGCTGAAAAACTAACTGGAAACTTAGATTTATAAATATTTTTTCAACTAATTTTCATTCTATTCATTCCACATCAATTGAAATTGATACAAATTGAATTTAAATTAAATTGATGTAAAGAAAAGCGCAATCAGAATCAAAAGACACTTCATTTTGTTATTTTTGCCATTATTTAAAATTTTAATTGTTATTTGAATGTACTTTTTGTAATTTTAGTTTTATAAAGACAAACATCATATTCTATGAGAATTAATAAATACATAATACTTACTTTTCTTTTGTTGTTTATAGGCAAAGGATTATTCGCTCAAATAAAAAGTTTTTCTCCGGATTCATTAAAATATATGACTGAGATGAATGCTTTTTTTGAAACCGCTATAAATAAGGAACAACAAAAAGAAGGCAAAGAATTCTTAGAAAAATTCTCACCAATATGGCTTTCCTCACAGATAACATACCAGCAAAGGCTACAGGTTTATAAAATATCAAATTTGATGCTAAAAAAGAAAATGCGTCCTTTTCCTGATTTTATAAGCTATTTAACAACTCTTCAATGTATAATAACCACCAACCAGCCAAATAAAACTTTTACAGAATGGCATTCGGTATTAGAAAATATGCTAAATGAACCAAGTAGTAAAAATTATAAAACTTTTGTTGATTATAGCAATATATTTTTTTCAAAAAATACGCTTTATGAGTCAGGAGCGGTAAAATGGAATACATCAAACAGTAATTATACCTTTTCTTACGATAAAGAGCCTAAAATTACATTTATAAAAATGGATCTTTCGTGCTTTGCCAACAAAGATAGTGGTACAATATATGGAACACAAGGAATATATTACCCAATACAAAACAAATGGCAAGGCAAAGGCGGAAAAGTAAACTGGAAAAGAGCTGGTTTAGATGAAAACAAGGTTTATGCAATTTTGGACGCATACCAAATTATGCTTAAATCATCTGATTATACAGCTGATTCAGTTCAGTTTTTTACCGATTATTTTTACAAACCAATATTAGGTAAATTAACTGAAAAACTAGCACCAAATATTACTTCAACAGATAAAGCTGTTTATCCTCAATTTGATTCCTATGAAAAAAGATTATATATTAATAATTTATTTGATAACATTGACTATACAGGAGGATTTGCAATTCATGGATCGAAAGTAATCGGCAATGGGAATGAAGATAAAGATGCTTATCTAATTGTTAAACGTAATGGCAAAATATTTATTGTAGCTACATCAAAACTTTTTATAATTACCAGAAGCATGGTTGCAACAGATTTGGCTGCTGTTAGTATTTATCTTGAAAAAGATTCTATATACCATCCAGCGGTTAAACTTAAATACCTAAATGATACTAAAGATTTTTCGCTTTTCAGAGATGAAAAAGAGGGCGGATTATTAAGTTCTCCTTTTCTTAATACTTATCACGATATTGATATGTATTTTGAAGCATTGTATTGGAAAACCAATCAACCAACAATGGATTTCCGAATGATTAAGATGTTTAGCGATTCAACATCTTCTTCTTTTGAATCAAATGGATATTACAGAATTCAAAAATATATTCAAATTCAAGGTATGGATCAAGAAAGTCCTTTAATGTCAGTTTTTAAATACTCAACAAAAATAAAATCTAAAACATTTACAGTGCTTGGTTTTGCATCATATCTTGGCATACAAGAATACAATGCTAAATCAATTTTACAAGGACTTGCAAGTCAGGGGTTTTTAACATTTAATACTAAAAGAGATAAAGTAATAATTTCGGAAAAATTATTTTTATATTTAAAAGCTTATAGCGGTACCAGTGATTACGATGTTATTAAATTTGATTCAAAAACAAAAAACAAAAACAATGCAACACTTGATATTGAAAAATACGATTTGTTTATTGAAGGAATTGATTTGGTTAGATTAAGTGATACTCAAAAAGTTTATATAACGCCAATACCACAGCAATTAACACTTAAAAAAAACAGGGATTTTATTTTTAGTGGGAATATTCATTCGGGATTATTTGATTTTTGGGGAAAGGATTTCATATTTGAATATGATAAATTTAAAATTAACCTTACCAATGTTGACTCAATGAGTTTTAAGGTAAAAGAACTCAAGGCAGATGGGAATTCTTCGGGAACTTACAAACAAGTTCAGACAGTATTATCTGATATTGAAGGTGATTTATTAATTGACAAACCCAACAATAAGTCTGGTTTAAAAAACAACACAGATTATCCAATATTAATATCCAAAGGCGAATCATATGTATATTACGATCGTAATTTTATTCAAAAAGGAACATATAAAAAAGAAAGATTTTATTTTAAAGTAAAACCATTTAAAATTGACAGTTTAGATAATACAGGTACAGAAGGTATTGCATTTAACGGCACATTGGTTTCAGGTGGAATATTTCCAGATATAGAAGATAGTCTGATGGTTCAACCCGACTATTCACTTGGGTTTGTGAAGAAAACTCCTAAAGAAGGCATGCCAATATATGGTGGCAAAGGAACTTACTTTTCAAAAATAAAATTAAGTTATCAGGGATTGCATGGAGATGGGACTTTAAAGTATCTCACTTCAACTTCTATATCAACTGATTTTACTTTTTTATTAGATTCTTCAAATGCAACAGTTCAGAAATTCGACATTAAAGAACAAATCAGCGGAGTTGAATATCCAAATGTTACTGCAGAAAATGTTTTTGAACATTGGATGCCATATAAAGATAATATGACCATTTATCAGAAACAAAATCCATTTTCGTTTTATAATGGAAAAGCTAAATTATCAGGAAGAATCGACTTAACTCCTATTGGTCTATCTGGTGTAGGAGTAATGACATTCTACGATGCAGAATTATCATCAAATTTATTCAAATACAAACAACACCTTTTTGATGCAGATACCTCGAATTTGAAATTACGAGATGCTAACTCAACAAAGCTAGCATTTAATACATTCAACTATAAATCGCATATTGATTTTGAAAAAATGAAAGGAGAGTTTAAATCTAATGGTGGGGTATCAAAAATTGAATTCCCTATAAATGAATATATTGCTTATATGGATGAATTTGATTGGGATATAAACCAAAAAGAGCTTGATTTGCGTAATACAAAAAATATGAATATTGCTAAAATTGACAAAATGAATATTTACGAATTAGCAGATGCAGATTTTACAGGTTCTGAATTTATTTCAACCCGACCAGGGCAAGATTCTTTAAGGTTTTTCTCTGCTCATGCCAAATTTAGTTTAAATGACAATATTATTCATGCGAAAAATGTAAAGATAATTAAAGTTGCTGATGCTGCTATATATCCTAAAAACGGAGAGGTTAATATATACAAACGTGCAGAATTGGAAAGATTTAAAAATGCAATGTTGTTAGCAAATATTGAAACAAAATATCATGTTATGTATGATTTCACTGCAAATATTTATTCCAGAAAAAACTATACCGGCAAAGGTAAATATGATTATGTAACAGAAACTGGAGATAAAGAAATTATAAATTTTGATACTGTATTTGTGGACAAAGATTTCCATACAACTGCATTTAGTAAAATAATTGATACTACCGCATTTACTTTAAGTCCGCAATATAATTATGTAGGTAATGTTCATTTATTTGCAAAAGACAAATTGTTAACTTTTGATGGAAGCTTCAAAATTACAAGCGAATGTGTGGCATTATCGAAAAGCTGGGTTAAATTTAAATCAGAGATAAACCCAAAAGAAATTTATATCCCAATTTCAGAAAACCCAGTTGATATAAATAATAGGAAAATATTTAATGCTTTGCTTTTATCACCCGATACAAATCAGGTTTACTCTGCTTTCTTATCCCCAAAACTTCATAAATCAGATTCTATCATTGTTAGCTCTAACGGGTTTCTTCATTTTGATAAAATTGTAAAAGAATATCGGATTTCGAGCAAGGCTAAACTTGCACATATTGATTCTCTACCAGGTAATTATATGAGCTTTAACAGCCGGAATTGTGTTGTGTACGGAGAAGGCAAATTAAATTTAGGTGTTAAATATGGTAGAGTGAATATCGATGCATATGGAAACATATCCCATTATACCGATCTTGATTCAGCCATGCTTGACATGGTTGTTGCTCTTGATTTCTATTTTAGTGATGCTGCACTTAAGATAATGATTGATGATTTTGAAAGTGCATTGGAATTAGAAGCGGTAAACTATCAGAGAAACATATTTAACAAAGCGATAATGGAAATTCTTGGTTATGATGAATCTCTTTCTATAATGAATGAAATTGCTAATTTTGGAGTTTATAAAAAATTGCCAACTGAATTTGCTCACACCATGTTTTTAACAGATGTTAAAATGAAATGGGATAAAAACACAAATTCTTACCTTTCGCAAGGAGGTAAAATTGGGGTTGGTAATTTTAATAAATCTAAAATTAATAAATTTGTAACAGCATATATGCAATTAACAAAAAAGAAATCGGGAGATGTACTTACTGTTTACTTTGAACCAAGCCCTAATACCTGGTATTTTTTCAGATACTCTAACGGTTTAATGGAGGCATTATCTTCAAATAATGATTTTAATAAAGCAATCATAGAAACAAAAGAAGATAATCGTAAAATTGAAGCAGAAAAAGGGTTGCCTTACTACGCTTATTATGTATCAACAGAACGAAAAAAGGCAGATTTCTTAAAATTGTTTAATAAATAGAATAATTAAAAATGAACATAGAAATAATAAACATTATAGGTATTATATTAGCATATTTAATTGGATCAATTCCCACGTCAGTATGGATTGGAAGAGTATTTTACAATATTGATGTCCGTAAATTTGGAAGTGGAAATGCAGGAGCAACAAATACTATCAGGGTTTTGGGAACATTACCCGGAGTGATTGTTTTAGCCATTGATGCATTTAAAGGATGGGGAGCAGTATGCTTAGCTTTCTTTTTTGGGAATAATTTTCATTTTTACTTTCAATATGTAAACTTTGAATTAGTATTGGGATTTGCTGCATTGCTTGGACATATTTTTCCTATTTATGTTGGATTTAAAGGTGGTAAAGGCATTGCAACATTAACTGGAATTATAATCGCTTTATATCCATTTGCTTTTTTAGTAGCTTTAGGATTATTTATTGTAGTATTTGTTTTCACACGCTATGTATCGCTTGGTTCAATTCTCACTGCTGTCTCTTTTCCATTTATTGTTATCTTTGTTTTTAGAATTACACTACCTTCTTTAATAATTTTTGCATGTATGATTGCAATACTTGTCCCACTAACTCATAAGAAAAATATTAAACGATTACTTAATGGTAGTGAATCAAAATTATATTTCAATAAGAAAAATAAAAAAGAAATACAATAAAGCTATGGTAAAAGAAAAGATTAAAATATCGCCCAATACCAATGAAAATCTCACAGATATTAAAAGTCTTGTAGTGCACAATGATGATTTTAATACATTTGAATTTGTTATTCAAACCCTTATTGAAGTTTGCAACCATGAGAAAGAACAAGCAGAACAATGTACAATATTAATTCATTTTAAAGGAAAATGCAATGTTAAGTCTGGGGATTATATGAACTTGAAACCAATGTGTGAAGAAATATTACGCAGAGGAATAACTGCAACAATAGAATAATTGTAAATTTCCGTTTAAGAAATCAACAAATCGACAAATATTGCTAAATAGTTTTTTATTGTTTTTTCTATCTCAAAATTTCTGAATACAAACCAAATTAATATAACATGAAACACAAAATAGATTGTAAATGGATCAACAATATGTCATTTGAAGCAGAAGTTAACGATCATCGAATTATTTTCGATACAGATGATTCTTCTGGTGGCGAAAATAAGGGACCTAAACCCAAAACGATGATTCTTGCTTCTCTAGCCGGATGTACAGGGATGGATGTTATTTCTATTCTTAAAAAAATGAGAATAGAACCCACCTATTTTAATATAATTGTTGAAGGAGAGCTAACAGAAGAACATCCTCGCTATTACGATAATATTCATTTGATTTATGAATTCACAGGAACAAATCTGGATCTAGAAAAAATTGAAAAAGCAATAGAATTATCACAAGAAAAATATTGTGGTGTAACGGCGATGCTTAATAAAGTAGCAGAAATAACCTTTGAAATAAAAATAATTGAATAAGCCAAGTACTATCATTTATTATTGCATTTTTATAAAAGCTTTTAGTTTCTTAAAATTTCATTACAACGCACCAATTATACAAGCATTGTTTAGCATCTTATAAATGTATACTATTATACAAAACAAAAATATAAAAACATTTATTTCTTTTAACTTTAGAATAATTAAAATTATTTTTTAAAAAACAATTCTATTTCAATTGAATTTGCTAAATTGCAGAACAAAAGAAGAATTATAATTATAATTGTAATTCTCTGATAGTATTGTTTTTAAAAAATCAAAATGACTAACTTTGCGAAGGTTACAAATGAAGATGTACTTAGAGTTATCAGAGAATTTAAACTATTATATGAGTTTGACTTTAGCAATTATGCTGAGCAATCCTTTTCCCGCAGAGTAGAACATCTCTTAGTCAGTTACAACCTTCCAGATGTAGAAGCTTTAATTAATAAAGTAAAAACAGATAAAAGTGTTTTTCAAAAATGTGTTAATGATATTACAGTTAACACAACTGAACTATTTCGAGACCCAGACATGTGGCTTAGTTTACGAAGAAATGTTTTGCATCTATTTAAAAACAATGAAACCATAAACATATGGCATGCGGGTTGTTCTAGTGGCGAAGAAGTTTATTCAATGCTTATATTGCTAAATGAAATGGAAATGTTCGATAAAGTGAAATTGTTTGCCACAGATATAAATACTGAAATACTAGAAAAAGCAAAAAAAGGTGTTTATAATAGCCGTTTACATCAGTCATATTTTAATAGTTTCGATAGGGTTATAAGAATTAATCCTTTAAATTTTGAAGAATTTAAAGACATACCATACGACAAGTACTTTGATATTGACAATATTACAGGCTCATTCAGTATTAAGCAATTTATTAAAGATAAGGCGACTTTTAAATACCACAACTTAGTTGATGCCAATTTATTTTATAAATTTGATATTATATTTTGTCGTAATGTCATAATATATTTTAATACAGAGTTACAAAACAGGGTAATATCATTGTTTTGCGATAGTTTATTTAATAAAGGTTTGGTTTTTTTTGGAATACATGAAAACATATCTTATTTACCTGTTGGTTCACGGTTCGAAAACAAAATAATGAAAGGATTATACTTCAAGAAATAAGGGATGTTAGCTCAGTTGGTTTAGAGCATCGCCTTGACAGGGCGGGGGTCACAAGTTCGAATCTTGTACATCCCACAAAAACAAAATTAAAACTATTATAATTTAATTAATAACATAGATTTCATAATTAAAATTGTTTCTTTTTTAGTTTTATAAAAGCAGAATAACAACATTAATTAACACATTTAATAATTTTTTTTTATATTTTTCCTGTTTAGCAAGGTCAATTTGATTTTTTTTTTAACCTTTGTAGTCTAAAGCATAACAATTAAAAATAATATTCTCAATGAAAGATACACAGTTAAAGCAAAATCCCAACCCTTTAGTTCAATACCTTAAAAAACCAGCAAATGAGTTTACAAAAACTGACATCATTAAATATATTGAAGAAAATGAAATTGAAATGGTTAATTTTCGATATGTTGGTGGAGATGGAAGATTAAAAACTTTAAATTTTGTAATACAAAGCAAAGAACATTTAGAAACACTATTATCAACTGGCGAAAGAGTTGATGGTTCAAGTTTATTTTCTTATATTGGAACTTGCTCTAGCGACTTATATGTAATACCTAGATTTAAAACTGCATTTTTAAATCCCTTTAGTGAACTACCTACCATTGATTTGCTATGTTCTTATTATGATAAAAATGGGTTGCCATTCGAAAGCTCTCCTGAAAACATAATGAAAAAAGCACACATTGCTTTAAAAGAGGTTACAGGATATAGTTATCAGGTAATGGGAGAATTAGAATATTATGTTATTAACGAATCTGAAAATTTATTTCCTGCAAATGACCAAAAAGGGTATCATGAATCTGGTCCATTTGCTAAATGGGAATTTTTCAGAACAGAAGCTATGAAAGCCATTGCAGAAACTGGGGGAATGATAAAATATGGACATTCAGAAGTTGGAAATTTTAGTTTAGATGGTAAAGAATATGAACAAAATGAAATAGAATTCATTCCAACAACACTTGAAGATGCAGCTGATCAATTGATTATAGCTAAATGGATCATTAGAATGTTAGCATATAAATATGGTGTTACAGTTAGTTTTGCACCAAAAATCACTATTGGTAAAGCCGGAAGTGGTTTACATATTCATACCAGACTTGTTAAAGATGGAAAAAATATGATGGTTGAGAATGGTAAACTAAACGACATAGCAAAAAAAACTATAGCAGGTTATTTAACACTTGCACCGTCTCTTACTGCTTTTGGTAATACAATCCCTACTTCTTATTTTCGACTTGTTCCACATCAGGAAGCTCCAACAAATATATGTTGGGGAGATCGGAATCGTTCAGTATTAGTTCGTGTGCCCTTAGGTTGGATTAATGATACCAATATGATAAACAATGCCAACCCCTTAGAACCAAAAGTTGACAACGACTTTACTTATAAACAAACTGTTGAGTTCCGTTGTCCAGATGGTTCAGCTGACATTTATTTACTACTTGCCGGTTTGACTGTTGCAGCTCGTCATGGTTTTGAAATGGAAAACGCTTTGGATTTTGCTAAAAAATCTTATGTAGATGTTAATATTTTCCATGAAGAACATAAAGAACGTTGCAATAGTCTTAACCAATTGCCAGTTTCCTGTTGGAATTCATCCGAATGCCTTGAACAACAAAAAGATATTTATTTAAAATACAATGTCTTTCCATTGGATATTATTAATGGAATAATTGCAAAACTTAAAAAATATAATGATAAAGATTTAATGACACAACTCAAGGGCAATGATTCAGAACTAATAAAAATTGTAGAGAAATACTTTCATTGTGGATAAAACCAATATAGCCATTTTTATATATTTATAAAAACATATTTTGGAAGTTCAAACAAAAAACCAATTATCTAAAAGAAAGTTATGGGTTTTTCCATGGAAATATAATGAAAGTTTTATTATTTCTATTGGATTGCTAATTATTGGTTTTTTACTTGAATTATTCAGCAATGGAAAAGGATTTAATTCTCCAATTTGGCCAGCCAATATCATTATTTTACTTTCACTAATTATTTATATTGTTTTCACAAATATCTTCATTAAACATCCTTTGATTAAATGGATGGGGAGTGTTCCTGCAGCAATATCAGCAATTGTTATTTTTACACTACTAATATTATTGATGGGTTTTATTCCACAAAATAAAGCAAGTTCTTCAATGCTGATTAATAAATTGGGCTTAAATCATATTGTACAAAGTTACACTTATGTATTGATGTCTCTTTATTTATTAATAATATTAGGTTATGCAACATCAAAAAGATTATATCCTTTTAATTTTAAAAATTTTGCATTTTTATTGAATCATGCAGGTCTATGGATTGTCTTAGCAGCTGGTTCACTGGGTTCAGGCGATATTATTCGCTTAAAAATGGCTGTAAATGAAAAACAAACTGTTTGGTATGCTTATGATGAAACAAATCACCCCTATGAACTTCCATTTGCTATTGAATTAATAGATTTTTCAATTGACGAATACATTCCAAATATTGCTTTTGCAAACATTTCTGATGGTAAAATAATTACGAACAAGTCTAAACAAAAACTTCCTGAAATCATACAAGGTAAAACTATAATAATGAAAGATTGGAGTATTTTTATTGACGAATACTATAGTAAATCGAAAATGGTTGACAGTTCTTACGTTCTTACTACTGATACAGGTGCAACTCCATCAGCATATATCATTGCAACAAATAAAAAATTAAATATAAAAAAAGAAGGTTGGATAAGTTGTGGTAGTTTTAAATATCCTCAAAAACTAATAAAACTTGATGACCAAATATTGATTGGAATGTTAGAACCTGATATTAAAAGATTCAGCTCTAAAATCAAAATATATAGCCCCAACCAAAAAGTGGAAATGATAACAGTTGAAGTTAATAAACCAATGAATATTAAAGGTTGGGAAATATATCAAAGTGGTTATGATAAATCTATGGGTAGATGGTCAACATTAAGTATATTTGAAATTATTAAGGATCCATGGTATATAGTTGTCTATATTGGAATAATTATGCTAATAGTAGGTTCTGTTTTTTTATTCTGGCACGGAAAATATAAATAAATTTCAAATAATGGATATATTTTCATTCTCAATACTTGTATATGGCACCATTTCATTATGGTTAACAGGCTTATTAATACTCTTTTTTTCTAAAAAAAACATATTTTTCACCAAAACAAGTAGTATTTTACTTGTTATTGGAGCTGCACTTATTGGGTTTTATATAATTTCATTATGGTTTTACCTTAAACGTCCACCAATTAGAACCCTTGGAGAAACCAGACTATGGTATTCGTTTTTTATATCAACTATTGGTCTGATAATATATTTTAGATGGAAATATATTTGGATATTGCCTTTAACTTTAGCTTTTTCGATATTGTTTCTTCTTTTGGATTTTCTGAAACCTGAGATATTTGATCAAACTTTAATGCCTGCTTTACAAAGTCCTTGGTTTATACCTCATGTAATTGCTTATATTTTAGCATATGCTTTATTAGGTATTGCAATGTTAATTTCGGTATGGGCACTGATTATGTTCAACAAAAATAAATTTGATAATAACTATTTAAAAATATGTGACAATATTGTTTACTTTGCATTTTCATTTTTAACATTGGGCTTACTTTTTGGCGCACTTTGGGCAAAAAATGCCTGGGGAAGCTATTGGACTTGGGACCCCAAAGAAACCTGGGCTTTTATAACCTGGATGGGTTATTTGCTTTATATTCATTATCGAAATTATCATAAAAATGCAATAAAAATTCCACTTTTAATTCTTTCAACATCATTTATAATTTTACTTTTGTGTTGGTTTGGAATCAATTATTTGGCTTCAGCACAAAATAGCGTCCATGTTTATTCAAATTAATTTTAACAACTTAAAAAAAATCAAATTTTTATATAAAATTGTTTAAACTTTATTTAGTTTTACATCGAATACAAACCTTTAAAACATTCATACATTGAGAACAGAATTTTACAAGCTTATAAAAAACACTTTCCTATTTGCTTTTGCAATAACATTAATTTCAATTTTAAGTGGTGTTTTTTTAAAAGATTTTATATGTGATTTTTATATCGATATTTCTTATGACATCAGATTGGGTGTAGATTTAATTCACTCGTTAAACTTTGGGTATGTTATTTTTTTTGGTGCTGTTATACCAATTATTTTTTCATTGGTAATGTTTATATTTCGTCATGAATTATCTATTGGAAGTATAAAAAGATTACGCTTAGCTTTTTATAATATCTTTTTAGGATCTTTAATATTATTAATACTATCTCTTTATATTGAATTATATACTTTGTTATGCTTAATTGACAACACTTCAACACCTTTAGAAGTAATAGATTCCGATGCTTTTGGAGGTTACTTTATATTGAAATTCATAATTAAAACATTTGCTCATTTATTTATAGGAATTGGTATTACATGGAGTATATTACAATTATGGCAAACAGTTAGAAAAGAAGTGAAAACAAAATAAATTGTCTTTAATCCAAACATTTCTTCCTTAGTTATAAATAAAAAACAAAGAATGATTTAATATGAATCAGGGTGGACTTCGCATTCTTAAAAATCAGACTAAACAAAGCAAAAAAGGCAACCCGTTACTATCAATTATCACTGTTGTTTATAATAGTGAACATTTGCTTGAAAAAACCATTTTAAGTGTTAAGGCTCAAACATACAACAATATTGAATATATTATAATTGACGGAAATTCTTTTGATAATACATTAGAAATTATCAAAAAACATAGTAGTTTTATTGATTTCTGGATGAGTGAACCTGATAATGGGTTGTATGACGCTATGAATAAAGGAATAACAAAAGCAAATGGTGATTATTTATGGTTTCTAAATTCAGGGGATTTAATTTTTTCAAATGATACTGTAGAAAATATATTTCTAAACTATAATAATGCAGAAATATATTATGGTGAAACAATGATGATTGACTCAAGTGAAAACAATATAGGAATGAGGCGATTAAAAACGCCTGAAAACCTTAATTGGAAAAGTTTGAAAAAAGGAATGGTTATTTGTCATCAAGCTATAATTGTAAAATTAACCATAGCTTCATTTTATGATTTAAAATATAAATATTCTTCAGATTTTGACTGGGTAATAAAAGTTTTAAAAGAAAGTGATCGTGTAATTAACACAAAACAAATAGTTGCAAAATACTTACAAGAAGGATTATCAAGAAAAAATATCAAAAATTCATTAAAAGAACGCTTTAAAATAATGGTTAAAAACTATGGTTTGCTTTCCACACTATTTAATCATATAATAATATCAATTAAATTCTTTTATTTTTTGTTACGCAACAGGCGTTTTTAATTTATTATTCCTATATATTTCAAAACCAGCAATAGCTAATAATAATAAAACAACAAATATTGAACTGTATAAAGCTATTTTTTGTCCCATAAAGTAAGAGTTTGGTTCAAATTTAAATTCAATTTTATGGTCACCAGCAGGTATAATCATTGCTCTTAATACATAATCAGCCCTAAAATGAGGAGTTTTTATCCCATCAATGTATGCATTCCAACCTTTATCATAATAAATTTCAGAAAAAACAGTTAATTGCTCTTTATTAGACTTAGATTGATAAGTTAAGTAATCAGGTTTATAATCTATTAGTTTTATTGAAGCAATTGAATCTTTGCTATATTTAAAATTCTTGACTAAGTCCTCATATTTTTTATCAATAATTGCTGTTTGCCATACACTTGTAGACTTAACTGATGATAATTCTGAATTAGCATTATCAACAAGTTTATATCCATCTACAAACCAAGCATTGCCATAAGCATGCGTATTTAATAATGGAGGTGTAGCCGGATTGTATATAATATACTTTGCATCCAACATATTTATTGTTTTGCAATTTTTTAAAGCAATGTTAATCAATGAATCTGTTGGTTTATTAGATAATACACCTACTAATCTATTAATGTCAGTTGTAATACAACTGTCAAATAACTCCTGATAACGTTTTAATTTAGCACCATGATAACCTCCAATAGATTTATGAAAATAGGATGTATTTACTTCATTAAAAGGATTATTTAAATTTAGAACTCTGTATTCCTTACTGTTATCTTTCAAAATAATCTCATCAGCAGCAGATTTAACAAATTCATTTTGGCCTATATTTTTCTTTACAAATGAATTATCATTAAGATAGCGTTTTGCTACTCCCCACATATCAAATAAAATCAAAACTGCTAATCCGGAAATTAAAATAGCATTTTTTATTTTGCTTTTCAAAAACAACCATATTATCAATGCAGCAAGCAAAATTAGCACTAATGACCGGAAGGAATCCCAGCGAAGTAAACTTGCTCTATCCTGATATAAGGCATTAAAAAACCACTCTGGATAACCATAAGCCATATATTGCGAATCATTGGTAGTTGTAAATTTAAAAAAAGCATTTGGAATTGCAAAAAACATAAAAGCCAATCCCCCAACTATTGCTAATGAATATAGTACAGGTTTTATTAATTTTACTTTATCAAATTCTTTTTTCATAATTTCTTTAATTGCAAGAAATCCTAGTAATGGCATTGTTAAACCTGCAATTACCAATATAGAAGATACTGATCTGAATTTATTATAAAGAGGAAAATTATTAAAAAATAAATCACTAAACCATTGTAAATTACTACCCCATGATAATAAAATTGATAAAATAGTAGCACCTAAAAGCCACCATTTCTCAGGGCCTTTAACTATAAACAATCCCAAAACAAACAAAAAACAAATTATAGCTCCAGCATAAGCGGGACCAGATGTAAATGGCATTTCCCCCCAATAAGTGGGTGCGTTTTGAATAATTTCCCTAGGGTTTTCCATTTTACCTTTTGCTTCTTTATATAAAGCAGAATTTACTGATAATTCTTGATTTGAAGCACCACCCATAAAATTAGGTATAAGTAATGTAAATGTTTCAGCTTTTCCATAGCTCCATGCATAAGCATAAGCAGGATCAAGTCCACCTGAATGTTTCTTAACTTCTTGTTTTAATTCAGTTGCTCCTCTTATTGTATATTTTCCATACTCGTACGTAGTCCACAAATTAGTAATATTAGGCAAAAATGCTAAAACAACTGCAAATACCAAAACAGTTGAAGCTATAAAAAACATTTTAATTTCCTTTTCAACTATTGCATAAATAAATTTAACAAGAGCCATAATAAGAATCATAAGCATCAAATAATAGGTCATTTGAATATGATTAGCAGCTATTTCCATTCCCAAGGCAAAAGCAGTGAATATTCCTCCAATTAAATATTTTTTATTAAAAGTCATCATCACTCCAGCTATAACTAATGGCATATATGCAATAGCATATGTTTTGGTAATATGACCTGCCTCAATAATTATAAAATTATAGGTAGAAAAAGCAAATGCAATTGCCCCGACCAAACTTAACCAAGGATTTAGCTTAAGTGTAATTAAGAGAATATAAAATCCAAGAAGATAAATAAATACAATAGCAACACTATAATATGGCATACCAAACCTCAAAAAATTATTTACATAATAATATATATTTTTTTGAGTTCCACCTTTGATTTGATAAGCAGGCATACCACTAAACATTGAATTAGTCCACATTGCATCCAAACCTGTTTTAGCTTTGTAATCGATTAATTCTTTACTAGCACCCTTTGCGTGTGTTAAGTCCCCCTGGCGAATAACTTTACCATCCAAAACTGGTGCAAAATAAATATATGATATTAACACAAAAATTACTAATATAGCTAGATGTGGTAGAATCTTTTTAAAATCAATATTCTTCATAATTATTATTTTTGTACTTGTTATTATTTTAGGGAAATTAATATTTATATTTCTTCATAGTCAACATAATCGCCTACTTTATCGGTATTGGTTTTTGATTTTGATTTAGGAGGGATATAATCAACATTGATTTCTCCATTTTTTTTTGATTTATATTGCTCTTGTTGAAATTCATTACTTTGATTAAAGATATTTTTTTGCATGCGATTAACAAACCTTTTTAGCATAAAAGGGAATAAAAATCTAAACAAAATAACAAAAACAAAATATATAATTAGAACAACTATCAGAAATTTAACCATATATAATTTTTATTAAAAAAGCTGCCCAAATTTCTTTAGACAGCTCAAAATTAAATAAATTATTATAAAAATAACAACTTAACTAAAACAATTATCTTTTATTTTTATTAACGTTTGTGTAATTTTTCGTCAGAAACAGTTAATTTTTTTCTTCCTCTAGCTCTACGAGCAGATAAAACTCTACGACCATTTGCGGTAGCCATTCTCTCTCTGAAACCGTGTTTATTTCTTCTTTTTCTTTGCGATGGTTGAAATGTTCTTTTTGTCATGATAATATGAATTTTTTAGGAGTGCAAAAGTATATCTTTTTTTTAT
>DYDE01000199.1 GCA_020718065.1 Marinifilum sp.
TTCAATGTAATATTATTGTCTATCCCTTTGAATGTTATAGCAACTATACCGTTAGTCGGATTAGGGAATACAAAAATATGATCACTTTCGTTAAATTCATTTATTCCGACACCAGAAGGGACTACAGCTAGAGTACTTGCAGTACCATTACCGCATGAATTTGATGGAGTACATGTTACATTGCCAGCTAAAATCCCAACAGTAACAGTAACAGAATTTGATGTTCCACCGGCAGTTTGTACCCAATCAGAAGGAAATGTCCAATTGTAAGTTACCCCTGTTACATTGCTTACACTATATATTTGACTTGTATTTTGAGTTGGATTGATCGGACCAATAATGGTACTTGGCTGAGATGGGGGAGAAGCAATAGGAATAACAGGAAATACCTGTGACTGTCCTTTTCCATAAGTATTTGAGGGAGTTACTTTAATTATTCCATTTAAACTTCCAACTAATACAGTAATTTCGTTAGTTGTAGTATTTGTAAACATCCAATCTGTTGGAAATTCCCATGTATAAGTTATTCCTGATGTGTTTTCAACGCTGTATGTTTGCATTGAACCTGTGCAAGGTGTTGAATTACCTGCAATTTCGCTTGGTTGGCAAGGTAGATTAATTTGATAAACTGTAACATTTTCGTTTCCAACAAATAAATCAGATATGCAACCATTATCAAAATTGGCAAATGTTGGTTTAGGCAAGCCGTGTGGTAAACTTAATGTTGCCGGAATAATTAATTCAAAAATTCCGTTATTGTTTTTGTAGTAATGAATTTGATTTGACGCGCCGTTAACACTTCCCAAAAATAAGTCAGCATAACCGTCATTATCAAAATCTTCAAATGTAGGACTTGAAGATTCTCCATGGTCAATTATAACATTATTTATATCTAATAAATAGCCAGCGTTTGTATATATTCCTAAATTGTTGGCATATACATTAATTTTTCCATCGAAATTTCCAACAATTAAATCATCATCTCCATCATTATCAATATCTATAAAAAAAGGTGAAGAGTAGGTTCCAACATCGATGGTAGTCCCGTCGGCTTGTATAAATCCATTGGCGGAAAAAACGTCACCACTTTTAGTGAAAAAATATAATTTTCCATCAGTACTTCCCACAATTAAATCTTCATCACCATCATTATCCATATCTTGAAATACAGGATCGGTGTTTCCTGTGGGTACATCAACTGGCATTTGTTTAGCATAAACAAAATCAATATAAGTAAAAACACCTGCATTGTTTTCATAATATTTAATATCACCATTGCCGCTACCCAGATAAAGGTCTAAATCGCCGTCATTATCAAGATCTGCAAAATTTGGTTCAGCCATATAGTTTGCAAGAATTTGAGTATTATTATTATCAGTCATATAACCTTGATAATTATATCCTGAAACTCCATTATTTATATATATCTTTATTTTCCCTGAATCAAAACCTTGTCCTACTATCAAATCTAAATCCCAATCACTATCAATATCAAAAGTTTCAGGCGAAGCCCATGTATCAGTAATGTAATTACCATCAGCTTTTAAATCGTTACTTTGAACAAAAATACCATTTCCACTATTGATAAATACTAACATACTTGCCCCATCTTCAACATACTTACCTCCAGCTAAAATGTCTAAATCGCCATCGTTATCTAAATCAACCAATTCGGGAGAAATACACTGACATGGAACATTAGGATATAAATTATATCTAAATCCGAAGTTGCCTTGTCCTTCATTAAAGTTAATCACTAAATACCCATTCTCTTGATAATCAAAAATCAAATCTTCGTCTCCATCGCCATCTATATCTCCAAAATCAATTCCCTTCGACCAATATCCGTTATCTACACCGGATAAATGGTCTATATATGTAAATTTTCCGGAGCCATCGTTCTGGTAATGAGCTAAACCGCTTACTTCATATTCTTCGTAATATGCACCTCCATTAACGTTTGTAGTAACATACATATCTAAAATTCCATTATTATCAAGGTCTGCAAATGCTAAATCAGTATAACCCGAACTAATTGTATTTGTAAAAGTAAAGGGAGATATTTTAGCCGAATCTAATCTTACCCTATCTCTTGTAAATTCGTTAAGTCCGTTGTTACTGTAATTATATAATCTTCCGTAGGTTTCTCCTAAAATTAAATCCTGAAAGTTATCATTATTAATATCAGTAAAATCGGGAGCAACTTTCCAAATAGCAATAGGTTCAATCCAATTTTTCACAAATCGTTCCTTAAAAATTAAATTTGTTCCGGATATTTCATAAGCTGTAAAAGAACCGGATGATACATAAAATTCAAAATTATTATCATTATCTAAATCGGCAAAAGTAGGTTGATAAATACTATTCATATTCCCAAAAATATTTAATCCATTTAATTTTAAAGTATCAACAAAATTAAATGTTCCTCCGTTATTTTGATAATAAAAAACAGCATAAACAGAAGGTCCGGGATGATCTTCTTGGTATCCTATAAACAAATCATCATCACCGTCATTGTCCGTATCAGCAAATGCAGGTGCAAGAGCCTTATAATAACCAGGAGAAGCATTTGTAACCTCAATATCAATACCATCAGCTTGCAGGAACCCAGAAGCTGTGAATATTCCGGCATTATTGATATAATAATTAACTTTTGATATACCTCCTGTTTGATATCCAAGATATAAATCAAAATCTCCATCATTATCTATATCAGCAAACTCAGGGAAAATTCTAGTAATATAATCACCGGACAAAAGAATATCTACACCATCGGCTTGTAAATAACCTCCGGCTGTAAACACACCTTCATTATTGGTATAATATTTAATTTTACAACCATCGAGATATCCGGCATATTGGAAACTTACAAATAAATCTTTGTCTCCGTCGTTGTCTAAATCACAAAAAGTTGGATACAGTCCTCTTGCGTTTATGCCATCAGCCTGTAAACTTACTCTTTCTTTGTAATCACCATTTTCGTCACATTCATAAAAACTCATACCTTCTGCATCTAAAACTTCTCCGCCATAAATATCGAAGTCTCCGTCCATATCAATATCCTCAAACTTAAAACCATAAGTTGAAATGGTTAGTTCTGCACTCTTATGTTCTGTTAAGTTAACGGGATTATTGAACATTTGTGCGTTCACACGATTATTAAATAAAATAATCAAGAATAAAAGATGAATAACAAGAAATCTTGTAAAAACACGTGAATTAAAATAATATTTTTTTTTCATAATAGAGAATTTAAAATTTAACAAAATTTAATACAAAATATTAAATCATAATGATTATAATTTATTAATAGCTATATGTTTTTTATGAATCTTCAAATTTTTGTGGAAAATTGATTTTGTCAATCATTTTTTCCAGAACATTGGTAAGCACCTCCTTTCTTTCAATTAATCGGTTAATTTCATTATCTTTAATTTTGGCATTTTCAGCATCTGACAAAAAAATTTGTTGAATTTTATTTTTATTTGCTTTTTTCATTTTTATTAGTTTGAATAAAACAAAGCAAATTTCAGGCAACAAAATAGTATTTGCAAAAAAATGCCCTATACAAAAACTGACAATAACAATTTTTAACCTATAAAATACCTGTATTATACAGCAAACGAAAAGCGATAAGCGGTTGAAAATTAAACCAATATGATTGATGCTTAAATTTGAGATAGGAAAGAAACAAGGTTATTATCCGAACCAGATATTCCAAGTTTTCTTCGAAGGCGGTAACGGGCACTCTCAAGAGTAGTTATGCTCTGACCTGTTATTTCAGAAATATCTTTTGAGGTCATATTTAACCTAAGATAAGCACAGAGTTTAAGTTCGTTTTGAGTTAAATTAATATATTTTTTCAATAATTTTTCATAAAAATCACTATTTATTTCATTGAACCTTAAAGTGAATTCCTTCCATATTTTTTCGTCTGAAGTTCTTTTTAATTCTTTATTTAATTTATTGATAGCTTCACGGTACTTATCATTAGGCATTTCTTTCTCAATAAGTAAAAGTTCTTTTGAAATTTTAGCATGCATTTCATTTTTCTTAATCAGCGCCATTAAATTAATGGTTAATTCTTTTTTCTTATAATTCAAATCAGCAGTAATCTTCTGCTTTTCAAGGTTGCTGTTCTTGATTTTAATTCTTTGGTGCGAATATATCAAGAGAATTATGATCAAGCCCGACAAAAGCCCAAGAATTACAAAACCAATTATAAAATTGGTTCTTTGTTGTTTCAGTTTTTGTTCTTTATCCTGTTTCTCATAAATATACTGAAACTCAAGTTTTGATATAATTTTTTGTTTTAAGGAAGCATTAAGGCTATCTCCTGCTGTTTTTTCTAACTGAACATATTTATATGCTTGAATTGTGTCTAGTTTTTCGGTATATATTTGGTCAAGCATTTGGGCTGCAGAGGCAATAATTCTAAAGTTTCTATTTAATTGTCCTTCCTGCAAAGCTTTTTTATAATTATCAATACTTTCATCAATGCTGTCTAAAACATAATAACAAGCCCCAAAATTAAAGTAGCATTCTGCCATGCGTCGGCTATTATTCAATTCTTTAGCCAGATCAAAAGCCTGCCGAAAACTTAACAAGGCATCATCATAATTCCCTTTATTCATTTGGATGTATCCAATATTTATAACATTGCTTGCCTGTCCAAGTTTGTCACCAATTTTAATATTGATTTTCAATGCTTTTTTATAAAGCGAGATAGCTGTATCATACTCCAGCAAAAAACTATACACGTTTGCAATGTTATTATACTGCTTTTTTATTATGGATTGGATACTAATTTGTTTTGCAATTGTCAATGCTTTGTTATAATATTCGAGTGCTTTTTTATAATCTTGTTGAGTATAAAAGACCATACCTATATCACCCAATGAACGAGATACCCCTTCTTTGTCATTCAGTTTTTCAAATAACTCTAAACTTTTGAAAAAATATTGAGAGCTTATATCATAATCCCCAAGTTCATTATAAATAGTACCAATGAGACTATATGAAGTAGCCAACTCATTTTCAAAATTCAAGTCCTCCGACATTTCTTTTGACTTCTGAGCATACTCCATTGCTTTTTTGTAATTACTGCTTCTGAAATAAGAGTTACCTAATTTTAGCATTGCCCGAACCTTACCTAAAGCGTAATCATTCTGTTGTGCAATTTGATATGCCCTGTTGGCAATATCAATATTGTTTTCTAAATACTGATTTTCAGGTTTTTCTAAAAAAGCTATTATTAAATCAACCTTCTCATTTGGATTCTTAATATTTCTCAATATCGAATCCAAAGATTCAGTTTTATTTATTCCTTGTGTTACAGCAATTTGAGCACAAAGAATAAATAGTATTAAAAGGAAAGTGTGAAGTTTTGATTTCATTGTAATGTCAATTTTAACAAGAAGAATTCGAAGTATAATTATTCATCCTGTAATTTTCAAATACATTACAAAGCTACGATTTTTTTTCTTTATTAGTTTGGAGGTGCAAATACGAAATATTTGTTACGCTATAAGAAAATTATTCAATAAAAAAAGGGGGATAAATCCCCCTTTTCAAGCAAGCATGAAAAATAATTATTGTTTAACTATTTTTTGTACAAAAGTTTTACCATTACT
>DYDE01000200.1 GCA_020718065.1 Marinifilum sp.
TCTCAATCGGAATATTCGTATAATAGATAAATTAGAGTTTATTCTCAATACGCAATTGCGTATGATGAAGCGGCAAGGATTTCAGCTTGTTTAAAACAAAAAAATGACAGCTATGATCTAAGTCTGACTTGGTTTTTACGAGAAATGACCACAAAAAAAATGGTTATGATTTTTCAATCTAAAAAAAGCATTAATTTTGTCTATTATACCTTTATTAATTGTAAATTTATGAAAAAGAGTCTTTATTTAGTATTTGTTCTTATTAGTATTACAGGGTATGCCCAAAATAAAAAAGCAATAAAAAATTTTAATTTAGGAGTGGAAGCTTTTAACAAAAATGATTTTAAAACTGCGGATTCTCTTTTTACATTATCTGCTAAAAAAGAACCACATAAAGACACATATTTTAATCTAGCTGTTACAAAACAAAAACTTGGTGATCACTGTGCTTTTTGTGATAATCTTAAAAAAGCTTCATATTATGGGTCGGGAGAAGCTAGTAAATTATTTGAAATAAATTGTGTTAAAATGGATACAGTTTATTATACATCTTCTTTAAACAAAGAGAATATTGAGTATTATTGTATTTATTCTATTGAAGAATGTTTTAATAAAAAGTCTTTTTATTTTTTTAAAAAATTCAAGAATGCTGATTCTACTTTATGTTTTTTTGTTTCCCCTATAAACACATCCCTATATAAAGAGGATGATTTTATATCTCCAAATTTTGACGTAGAAAAACTACCTTTAAAAAACATGATATTTTCTCCTTGCAATCACGAACCTTCTTACCCTGGAGGCGGCCAAGAAATGTATCATTTTATGATTTGTAATATGAAATATCCTGATCTTGCAGCAAAAAATCACACACAAGGAACAGTATATATGACTTTTTTTGTTGAAAAAGATGGAAGTATAACTGATGTGAAAGTTTTTCAAGGTATTGGGGATGGTTGTGATGAAGAGAGTGTTAAACTTGTGGAAAAAATGCCTAAATGGAATCCTGGAAAAAAAGACGGAGTTATAACAAGAATGCCTGTAATTTTTCCAATTACTTTTATAATACCAGTCAGACTATAATCTTTGATTATTTTTAAATATAATTTATATTTTATTGTGTTTATTTTTCAATATCTCAAAATGCTCAGCAATAATTCAATAAATAAAAAATTAAACTTCCAATAGGGGTGAGCTTTTTGTAAATTGTCTTTAGGGTGAAATCGAAAATAATAACTCTAAAAATAATTATATGAAAATGTTAGCTCGCATCTTAATAATCTTAGTATTACTTAGTAGTACAGAAGTTTTCGCACAAGAAAACGACACCAACAATGAAGTTAAAACAAATCAATTTCAGTTAAGTTTTTTTACACCACTTGGCACTAATGGCATTAATTCATGGAATGTAACCAATAGGGTTTCTTTAAATATTATAGCCGGTTATGCTGGTGGTCTTAATGGAGTCGAAATAGGTGGTTTTTCCAATAACATAAAAGGTGATATGAAAGGCATCCAATTGGTTGGTTATAGTAATGTTGTTTTAGGCAATACAAATGGGGCACAAATTAGTGGGTTTAGCAATGTAACAAGAAAATATACCAAGGGAGTTCAGGTTTCTGGATATTCTAATGTTGCATTTGATAGTGCAGATGTTATACAAGTATCCGGTTATAGTAATGTAATTAAAGGAAGTAACAAGGGAATACAAATTTCAGGTTATTCAAATTATGCAGGTGGATACCGGAAAGGAATTCAAATCAGTGGATTCAGCAATGTAATTAAGAGCAATGCCAAAGTAATTCAGATATCAGGATTTTCTAATATTACTACCAAAGACCTGAATGGGTTTCAACTTGCATCCTTTTTTAATTATGCCCGAAAGGTAAAAGGATCCCAAATAGGGTTTATAAATGTATGTGATACAATTAGTAATGGTATTCCAATAGGATTTCTCAGCTTTGTAAGGCATGGTTATAGAACTTTAGAAATTGGCGGAGATGAAACCTTATGGGGGCAGGCAAACTTTAAAATGGGTGTTGAACGTTTTTATAACATTTTCTCTGTTGGTGCTAAAATGAGCTCAGATAATGTAATATGGGGTTGGGGATATGGAATAGGCACCATGATGCATATAAGTCCAAAAATGAATGCAAATTTAGACATTATTGCATATCATATCCATCAGGATAATTATTGGTATGATGATATCAATATGCTAAATAAAATCAAATTAAATGTATCATATAAATTGAACAATATGTTTTCTGTATATGGAGGACTAACATATAATATACTACTTACGGATCGTCTTAATAAAGAAGGAAAGCCCATAGATGACAACATTGCTCCCTGGTCTATCTACGATAAGAAAAATGGAAGTGTTTTGGTAAAGATGTATCCAGGATTTACCGCTGGAATTAGAATATTCTAAATCATTTAACAGAAAAAGTATTTAAAAAGTTTATTGCCACTAAGACGCAACGTTACAAAGGATCATAAAATACAAATCCTAAAAGCGTATTGTAAAATTGAGTCATTGTGTCATAGTGAAATCTATTGTCTAAATTTTAGTAAAAACAACAAATCATATTAAATTAAAATAAATAAGAACAATGAAAAAAAGAAATTATATCATAAGTACAATGGTTATAGTCCAACTGTTAATATTTTCATTAACATTTTCTCAAAATCAATACAAACAAACTATTAGAGGAAATGTGGTAGATAAAGATGCCCAATCTCCTTTGCCAGGAG
This sequence comes from Marinifilum sp., assembly GCA_020718065.1. Classification (GTDB taxonomy): domain Bacteria; phylum Bacteroidota; class Bacteroidia; order Bacteroidales; family CG2-30-32-10; genus CG2-30-32-10. The sequence goes on from DYDE01000200.1 coordinate 2,755, forward strand.
CAACAATTGTTATTCTAAACACTACACCTATTATTGGAACTTCAACTGATGCAAACGGAGATTTTAAACTTGAAAATGTTCCTATAGGGCGATACGATTTGAAAGTAAGTTTCTTGGGTTACGAACCTTATATCATTCCAGAAGTGCTGGTTGGTTCAGGTAAACAAATTGTATTAAATATTGGTTTAAAAGAATCAGCTACTACTATGAAAGAAGTTGTAATAAAGGGTGACATCAAAAAAGATGAGCCTTTAAATTCAATGGCAAGCATTAGTGCAAGAACTTTTTCTGTAGAAGAAACCCAACGTTATGCAGGGAGTATTGATGATCCTGCCCGTATGGCTTCTGCATTTGCAGGAATTTCAATTGGTCATATGGAAAACAATGCTATTGTCATTAGAGGAAACTCTCCCAAAGGTGTATTGTGGAGGTTAGAAGGTGTCGAGATTTTTAATCCAAACCATTTTGCTAATATGAATGTAGCAGGTGGTGGTTTTGTAACTATTTTTAGTAGTCAGATGCTTACCAATTCAGATTTTTATACCAGTGCTTTCCCCTCAGAATATGGCAATGCATTGGCAGGTGTTTTTGATATGAAATTAAGAAATGGAAACAACCAGAAACGAGAATATGCTTTCCAGATAGGTGTGCTTGGAACTGATTTTTCTGCTGAAGGTCCTTTTAAAAAGGGAGGACAAGCATCTTATTTGTTCAACTACCGATATTCTACTATGGCTCTTATTAAACCATTGTTGCCAACAGAACAAGTACCAAACTACCAGGATCTTTGTCTTAAACTTAATTTTCCCACAAAAAAAGCAGGTACATTTTCTGTCTGGGGTATTGGTGGTATAGATAAAAACAAGGAACCGGATGAATTAGATTCTACAAAATGGGAAGAAGACTGGGATAGGGTAAAGTATGATATGACACTTGGTATGGGCGCAGCTGGTGTTTCGCATAAACTATCTCTTGGCAAAAATGCGTTTGTTCAATCAAATATTGTTGCGACAGGAACAAAATCAAACTTTGATATGAAACGATTAGATGATAACCTACAGTCAAAACCATGGAATTATGTAAACAGCATTAACAGAAAATTTATTTTTTCTTCTTATGTCAATAATAAATTAACCATCAAACATACCAACAGAAGTGGCATAATACTTACCAATCTTGGATATAATTCAGAACTGAAAGCTTGTCTTGTTAATTTAGATCCCTCCACTTTCACTACTGTTGTTAACAGCAAAGGAAATAGCAACCTGGTTCAGTTGTATAGTCAATCGAAATATGATTTAACCGAGAAACTAACTTTTAATGTTGGGGTTCATACACTTTATTTTACTTTAAATGATAAATGGTCTTTAGAACCAAGAGCATCTATACGTTGGCAGTTTTTAGCTAATGATGCCATAAGTTTTGGTTATGGGAACCACAGTCAGATCGAAAGCATAGATATTTATCTAACCAAAAGCGTAACTGAAAACGGAGTAATTCAACCAAACAAAGATCTTGGATTTTCAAAATCTCATCATTTTGTTTTGGCTTATGATAAACGTCTTACAGAAAACTTACGATTGAAAATAGAACCTTATTACCAATCTTTATACAACATTCCTGTGATAAAAGACAGTTCTTATTCTTTTGTCAATTATGTTACCGAATGGTACTTTGACAAACAATTAGAAAATACAGGAACTGGAAAGAATTTTGGAGTTGATGTCACCATTGAAAGATTCCTTAAAAACAACTTCTATTTTCTTATTACTGGCTCTGTATTCAAATCTTCTTATGTGGGAGGAGATGGTGTTGAACGAAACAGCCTATATGATAGAAGATATGTGGTGAATGCATTAATAGGAAAAGAGTTTTTTATAGGTAAAAATGGCAAAAACAATATTCTTGGAGTAAACGGACGATTTATTTTTATGGGTGGTGACAGAAGCACACCATGGTTATTGAATGAGTCTGTTCAGAAAAAAGATGTGGTATATGATTACAGCAAATTAAACGAAAAAAGAAATCCTGCCACCAATATGGTCGATTTAACAGTTACTTACAGAATAAACAAAGCGAAACATTCCAGTATATGGGCTTTACAAGTTAAAAATGTGCTTGGAACAAAAGATTATTATGGACCATATTATAATTACAAATCTAATAAAGTGATAGAAGATTATGAAGTAATTATGGTTCCTTCATTAAGCTATAAGATAGAGTTTTAGGATTATGTTTCTTGTGTTGAAGAAAGGAAATAAAACCTGAAAAGGTGGAGGTTCCTTTTTTTATTTTCCTATAACATTTTAACTCACTTTTCTTTTAATAATACTTTTCTTAAAAAGTTAAAATAAAAATCCGAAGGATTTCAGTTTCATTGAAATTTACAGTCAATTCAAGATAATTGCCTTTTTCGGGATATTCTAATTTGAAATTGGTAATAGTGTTTTCTTTTAAAAATCTCATGAATTACGATTTGCTTTTTTATAAAATTTATTCAGTTTTTTATTCATTTTTCTTACAACTTTGTAAGGTTTTCTTAAAGGCTCAAACCTTCTTGTATAATATTTAAAAGGTCGTTTCAATTGAATGAACTTATCACTTTTAATGACTAAAGCACTAAAACCCATCATAGGACCGCCCCAGTAGTTCTTTTCTTGTTTCGACAGCCAATTTCCGTCTGTTTCATAAGAGTAATGAGAATAATATTTTGCAGTGTCCTGTTCAACATAACCAAATTCAGCAGTAAAAAATATTTTTTTATCATTGGTGGACGAGATAAAATAGGCAA
>DYDE01000201.1 GCA_020718065.1 Marinifilum sp.
AACACAAATATCTGCATTTTTCCCTTTATATTCTACTATGATAGAATTATTCAGCAGTCCCTATTTAAAGCCCATAAAGCGATTCAAGAAATGCTATTACAAAATATTTCTAATACTCCGCATTAGAAAATTATTGATATATTTAATTGTTTGTCAGTAAAATAAATAGCTAAAATATTCTATTGCGTAATTTGGGTTTAAATACCCTTTATCATTACCTATAATTCTTTAATACCAAGTTGCATTCATAGAGGAAATATCCGAAAATGAATGCCTGTTTGGTATTATGCCGAAGCAGTTCAAAAACAATTTCAAAAGCGAAGTGCATTGAAATTGTATCTTTGAACGCAACTTGGTATAAAAGTATGAAATTTGGAGAAAAACACATATATTTGTTCATAGTTAAATTATATAATTAATGTACAGTTATAAAGATGTCATTTATATTATTCTGATAATTGAAACAATTCTGTTTGCATTTCAATTAATTACTTTTAAGAACAGCCTTTCTGGATCAAACAGGATTCTGGGAGTTTTAATGTTCTTTTTATCCACATTCTTTTCAATTACCCTTTTATATAACAGGGGGTTATACAATTTTGCTATTTATGGGCAATATTTAATTATGCCGCTTTTTTTATCTATTACTCCTTTTTACTATATCTATGTTCAATCAAATACCATTGAAAGCTTTAAGTTTACCAAGAAAAGGCTGTTGCATTATACACCAGCATTTTTTATTTTTCTTGTTAATTTGATTTTTTACTCATTACTAAGCAATGATGAAAAGCTTTTGATGGTTTCAAAAGGTTTAAAAGGTGGTTCAAGCGGTGGATTATTGCTTAAGTTTAATTTATGGATTGATTTAGTTTCATTAGGTATTTATTACATTCAATTGATTTCTTATGTTATCGGTATGTTTATTTTATTAAAAAGACACACCCAAAATATTAAAAACTATTTTTCCTACCATCAAAATATATCTCTCAACTGGCTAAAAATATTTGTTATGTTTATATTGATAGATGCTTTATTGGAAATTTTTATTGCTTTTACATCTCTTTCAGGGTTATATATTAGCCTTGAACCTATTTATTATTGTATTCTTATCTTTATGATAAGTTTTCTGGGATTATTTGGAACAAAGCAAACGGATATTTATAACAGGAGCATTAAAGAAAAAATTATTTTTTCTAACGATACTATATCAGCTATTAAGGAAGAAGAGCAGCCAAATGAAGCATTCATCCAGGCAAAAACCATTATTCATACAGTTTCAGAAGAAGATCAGCTCATACTTTCAAAAAAAATTGTTGAACTTATTGAGCAAAACAAGCTTTATCTCAATAGCAAACTCTCTGTGTATGATATAGCAAATGAATTGAAAACCAACATCTCCTACATTTCGCTTACCATCAATAACCAGTTTAAAAAGAATTTCAGAAATTTTATAAACGAATACAGAGTAGCAGAAGCAAAACGATTGCTTTCAGATCCTCAATATAATAATTTATCTATTGAGGGGATTGCACAAAATTCGGGTTTTGTTTCCATGTCAACATTTCGTTCTTCTTTTTTAAAAATTACCCAAAAAAACCCTTCCGATTTTCGAAAATTAACTACCTGAAAAACCCAGAATTATAGCTTGCTGATTATGACGCTTATACACTAGATCGGTTTTCGAAAACCGACCTTGCGTATTTGCACCTGCTTCTTTAATTATGCGTAATTTTACCTAAACAAAAAATGTGAATCATTTTCAATTAAGACACTAATTCTTTATAATTAAAAACATTTAAATTTTTAAAAAATATGAAAAAATTGAATTTTACAATTGCTGTAATACTATTGAATATTATTTATGTTTATTCGCAGATTCCAGTTATTACTGCTTTACAGCATAAGCCAATTATTACTGAAGTGGGGTCTTATATTGCTTTTTCGAGTCAAACATCTGGTTGGGTAGCGGCATTAAATATACAGCCTGGAGGTGGAGCTAATTTGGTTTGGGATTTTTCTTCCTTGCCAACAACAGGTGGATTAACCGAATCTTATTCCTTTTGTTTAAATAGCAATTTTGAATGCGATGGTGCTGCAATTGCAAGTAATTATTACCAATCATCTGATGTATGCAGGAAAGATATATTGTTAGATGGAAGTACTCAACTCGAGTTTTTAGGAACACCCACAGGGATATCATATGGCGCAAGTAACGATGACGCTACTTATTACTGGGTTTATTCTCCGGCCAGAAAAGAACTGATATATGATTCTAAATATGGAGATGCAGCGGTGCCTACCTCCGGAACAATGAATATAAACGGGATGGTTAATGCAAATTATACTTATTCATATAGTATTGATGCTTATGGAGAGTTGAGACTTCCCAATGGAAAAATCTACCCTAAAGTGGCTAGAATAAAAAAAGTATTCTATGCTAACTTTTACACTTCAGTGATAGCTGATGAAACGGAATACTTTTTCTATGATGGTAACAGAAACCCATTGTTGAGATATATCGTTGATGTTGCAAATAGCAAATCGGAAATCAGGTACCGTTACAATATTAACCCAATTGCTATTGTGGTTACTACAGGTATTGCCGAAGAGAATCAACTTAACAATATACAAATAAGTCCTAATCCGGCCAATAATGGGAAAATAGAATTAACCAATTTACCTGATGAAAAAGTAGAAATTGAATTGTATAATTCAAGTGGTTGCAAAGTATTAAATACAGAAACAATGAATTTTCAATATACTATAAATACAAGCAATAAAGCAAAGGGTTTGTATATAATCAAGCTGAGTTGTGCTGGTAAAACAAGAATTGAAAAGATCGTTATTAATTGAAGCAGATATTGAAAGTTTTAACCAAATAAAAAATTAAACACATGAAACATTTACAATATCTTAAACCACATATTAGGTTGCTATACTTTGTAAGTATTGTTGTTTTATTTAATACAAATGTTTATTCTCAGACAACCTTTTGGACAGAATCGTTTCAAAATGGATGCGCTTCTGGTTGTATTGCCAGTAGTTATACTACTATTTCCGGCTCATGGACAGTTACAACATTATATCCCGACGAAGGTTGTGGCATTGCAGCTACTCCTAATGTCTGGTATGTTAGTGGTGCTGAGTGCGGAAACGCATCAGGAGCATGTGGAACTGATTGTGGTTCAACAGACCCTTCGCTTCATATTGGCTCAACTTCCATGGGAGATAATGGAGCAACTTATGATGCCGGAGGCTGGTGTCCTTATTTAGGAGACCCTGGTTCACAAACAAACATCAGGTGCGAGTCTCCAAATATAAATACAACTACTGCCGGATCAAATGCAATCACATTGCGGTTTAATTACATTCATTTTGGTCAGGGAGTAACTGACCGCTGCCAGTTGTATTACAGCATTAATGGAGGAGCAAGCTGGCTGGTTTTAGAAAACCCGATTCCAAAAGCGGGTTGTTGTGGAGGTGCATGCAATGGATCAAGACAAGGACTATGGACAGCACGTTCTTATGCACTTCCTGCAACTTGCAATAATCTTACAAATTTCAAAATCGCATTTAATTGGATCAATAATGATGATATGGGTGGACTGGATCCTTCTTTTGCAGTGGATGATATTGTTTTACAATATACTGTGCCTTTGCCTATTACTTTATTGTCATTTGATGGGCATCGTGCAAACAATAATGTAATACTAAACTGGAAAACTGCCTCTGAAATTAATAATGACTATTTTGAAGTACAGCGTTCGTTTGATGGTTTTTCCTATATTCCAGTTGTTCTGGTTAAAGGAAGTGGCAATTCCAATGAAATTATTTCATATTCCTATACTGACCAGAATAATCAAAATGGAACCACTTACTATAAGTTAAAACAAGTTGATTACGATGGAACTGCTTCCTTTTCAGATGCTATTTCGGTGAGTAATGATAATTCCTCAGAGAATATCTTCTCTCTGCAAACAAATATTGTTCATAGCACACTTACTGTTTTCGTTACTTCCTCAAATCAGAATTCTTGTTTTATGGAAATCAAAGATGTGATGGGTAAGACCATCAGTACTCAGCCTTTAAATGTTTCTAAAGGCAACAATTCTTTTCAATTTAATATTTCCTCCTACAATTCAGGGATCTATTTCTTTTTTCTTCAGGATATTCAGAACAAAAAAGTGATTGCCAGCAGTAAATTCATTAAATATTGAACAATCATTGTTTTTGCACCTCTCAAGAAATTATTACCAATAAGGAGGAATAAAATAAAAAAACCCCATTCTAAAAGTATGAAAAAAGGAATGAGGTTTTTTAGATAATACAGCGGTGCTTTGCTTTTATAAAGTAGATTCTTTTATTGGAGCACTCCAGACAAAAATCCCGTTGCGCATAACAGGTAATACCCTAAACCAATAGTTCGATAAACTATCAAGGTTTTCGATAATACACTTTGCCTGCGAACTGGCACCTGCAAGCACCCACAATTTATCATCTGCCGGAACAGAATCTTTAGAATATTGCCATAGATAAGCAGTAGATCCTTTCACAGCTTTGTGTACCAAAATTACCTGACCAGGTGCTTGTCCCATCAATACTTTAAATTCTGGGAGAGTACGAGGTTCTGGAACTTTGGTGGGCTCAAAACCTGAAGAGAGAATAATAGCTTCGTCACCTTCAGCAATATTTTTTACATAGTCGGCTTCTTTTCGGAGTAATTTCTCCAGCTTATTACGAGCTGATTTAGTTTTTGCTGTTGCCTCTTTTCCTACATGATTTATTGAAATTTCATAAAAACTTACCAATAAATCAATTGCAGCAGTTAAAACTGCCATTGCTACTACTGGTGCTGGAAAATTAGGATTAGCAGTCATTTTTAAAACAATACCCCGGCTTTTTTGGCTGTTTCTTCATCACAATCATAAGGGTCGCCATACTCTTTGTTATTATATTGGTTCTGTTCTTCTTTTTCTATCTGTTCTCTATCAATAATAACATTGCTCAAATCCAATTCTCCTTTAAACACTTTTTGGCTAAATGAAGCAAATAGGTTTTCAAGCTCCTGCATGCTACTCTGATATTTCACTTTGAGTTCAACCGTTTTTGACACAATTCTTGCAAATTCTTCTTGAAGAACTATAGGGGGAACAATTATTGGAATTGAATTACAAATAGTTTTATTCATGTATGCAACTGTTGTTGTTGAAGCATTATTATACATGAATTTCTCTTGAAAACTTAAGCAAACATTAAAAATATATTGTTTAGCTCTTAGTGACACTGGAAGGCATGTAATTGTTGATTAATAATGCACTTAACGCTATTAATTGAGATTACATTAAGTTGTCCAACACAGGTCATTATAACACTACCTATTGGTATAATTTTCCCCTTTACATTATTGATTTCATCTAATGTTAAACCGTAATTTTCTTTTGACTTTTCAAAGAAACTTTTATTATTAACCTGAGTTCGGGTTAAGCAACTAATAACAATTGTTGTTTGAAAGCCTCAATAGTTTTACGATCAGATTCTTGAATGTCAT
>DYDE01000202.1 GCA_020718065.1 Marinifilum sp.
ATTGTAACGAGCCAGTTTTTTATTAAGGAACTTAAGAGTATTACCACCACATTGAATGAGGATGTTGACAGTTTGAAAGAACCATTGACAAAACTGGAAGGATATGTGAGACTGGCAAAAAACAATTTAACTATTTCGCCAAAGGATTTTGGGATTTCGGAAGCGAGGGAAAAATTGCACAGTAAAGATGTGGAAGGATTGTTGCTGAGAATGAAAATTGTTGGCGAAAATATTGCTGTAAATATAGCAGCATTGAACACAGTGGGTTTTACAAATGTTGCATGGGATGCATTAACTGCCAAAGTAACAAAAATTAAAAATGGTAACCTGTTGCAGAATTTGAAAATGGATGAAAAAGAAACGGCGGTTCACAATAACAAGGAAATATTTAAGACTTTGGATAATATAATGAAGGATGTGATGGATACGGGAAAAAGGATTTACAAATACAGTCATGCTGAAAAAGTTGGAGATTATACATTGGCAAAACTGATGACAAGGATCAGACATGAAAACAATAGTGAGAAAACTGAGTTGAAGGAAGAAGGGGAAAGTGGAATAGTGTATGGTGTAGTGACTAATGAATTGGGTGATCTGCTGGAAAGTGTTGTTGTAAGGGTTGTGGAATATGAACTGGAAGTAGAAACTGATGAACTTGGTGAATATTATTTTGAGGCAGTACCTACAAGCCCGGTTAATACTGTAACCTTAACATTTAAATTGGAAACTTATGAGGAATTGATTGTGAAGGAAGTAGTGGTTGAGGCGAAGGGGAATAAGGAGGTGAATGGGGAGATGAGGAGTTTGTAAATTTGAAAATTAGTCAATTTGATAATCATGCCTTACGGCAGACAAGTTTGAAAATGGTGAGATTGTTGAATTGTTAAATTGTTTGAGTGTTGATGAAAGACCTGCCGGGTGGTGGAAACCTGGTGGGTTTTTTCTTGTCTTTCTTTTTGTCATTGCTACAAAAAGAAACAAAAAAATCTAGGCAAAACAAAGCTTCTCACGCGCTCTGCCAAATTTTTGAACTTGTTACAAAATTGGATAAATCTCTTTTGTACAATTTCAAAAAATTTGGCATTCACCCCTGAGCCGGCTCGCTTGGTGTTCATTGCCCACGCGCAAGATAGTGAGGTGATAAGTTCGGATCTAATATGGTATTGCTGGTAGCATAAAGATTTGTTTCTTTGAATATACTTTTTTTAATGTTCTAAGGTAAATTGCAATTTGTCATTCTACTTCAAGCATTTTATTCAAAATGTTACAACTCTGAAAGACAAGTTCTTTGCTTCTGGGTGGAGGGGATTGAGGGTGGCTTTGCCACCATCAACCCCCTCCACATTAAAACACACCTATATTCTCTGTCATTCAGAGCGAAGCGAAGAATCTATTAAATTTTATCGGTCACTATTAAAATTAAATGAAGCTAAAAATATAAACTGAAACTTATACCTTTATATTTATTAGAAAAAAATAGTTATTTTGTAAAATATTTAATTAAATCATAAATCTTATGAATAAATATTTGTTATTAATATTTGCAGTTTTCCTGATAGCATGTAGCAATACAAAAAAGCCAAAGGAAACTGTTATTAAGGGATCGTTCCCGGGTTTCAAGGATTCGCTTGTTTATTTCTATAACAATGGTTCAATCGACACCATTTATTTAGATAAGGATAAATCCTTTACCCGCATTTTGTCAATTGAAAAACCTAACTTTTATATGGTTAAAGCCATGCGGGCAAGAAACTACTTCTTTGCCAAACCATATGATACTACCAGCTTTATTCTCGATTGTTCTGTTTCTGGCAAAGTTCCAGAATTCAAAGGTGAATATGCCGATATGAATAACTACCTGCCCCGCTCATATAAGGTAATGAAAGATCTTTATAACGATTGGGATGGATTGTTTTCTATAGAGAAACCAGACTTCGACAAGAAGATCGATTCTGTAGAGAAATTATTATTTGCTGTGCTTGATTCAGTTACAATCAAAGATCAGGAGTTGCAATCTTTGGAAAAATCTCATCTTGATTATTTTATTAAAAGCGTTAAAATAGAGTATGTGGAGAGTTATCCCTACATTAAAGGAAAAGAATTGAACCACGATAGTGCGGATTATTCATTCTTAAAGGATATGGATATAAATAACTCATACCATTTGATGTTTGATGACTATACTTCAAATGTTGACAAGTATGTGATGCATTTATTTATGTTGAGTAGTGATAAAGAAAAATACAATAAAAAAACTGATCCGGAAAAGAAGAAAGAATATTTTGCTTTTATCGACAACAAAATTACCAGTCAGCCTGTTCGCGATCTTATTAAAATGAATAGTTTGAAAGAAGATCTTACTTATGGGAAGTTCTTTGAATTGGGTGAAGTGGTGAACAAATATCTTTCAGAATGTAAGAATCAGGAATGTAAGCGTTTTATCAGTAATCTGTATAATAAAAGAATGATGATTGCTCCTGGTAAAAAAGCACCGGAATTTAAGTATAAAGATATTAAAGAAACCGAAATTGCACTGGCTGACTTTAAGGGGGAATTGGTCTATATAGACTTTTGGGCGACGTGGTGAGGGCCATGCAAGCACGAGCTTCCTTATCTCGCAGAATTAGTAAAAGAATACAAGAATAAAAAAATAAAATTTATCAGCATTTCTATTGATGATAATATTGATTTATGGATGAAAATGGTAAATGATAAGAAAATGGAAGGAATTCAGATACATGCTGATGGTGCATGGTCTTCTGATGTTGCAAAAGCATATCAGGTGAAATCGATTCCTACATTTGTTATGATCGATGCTAAAGGGAATATTATTTCTCCTTATGCACCAAAACCTTCATCAAAGGAAATAAGAACATTGATTGAAGAAAACCTGAAAGGATTATAATATATCTTGTCAAAGTAAACTTAAATGATTCAGGCATTCATAAAAATAAGGCTTTTGCAAATTTACAGGTCTGCAAAAGCATTAGGTCTTTTTAGAACTGTATTTTTTATTTGTCTGTCCGGATTTTTTGCATTTGGTATGTTAATGCAAACATCAAAAATGCCTGATTCATATTATACTTCAGGTATATATTTGTTGATTATTGTTTTTATTCAGTTAAAACGCCATGACAAAAGGTTCTTAAAAATAAATTTTAGTAATTATAAACTGGTGTTGCTAACAGAGTATTTATTACTTATGTTGCCCTTGTATATTTGTTTGGTTTATCATTTTCAATGGAATGCTTTGTTTGCTGTTATTGTATTGACTGTATTGGTAATTAACATAGATATTAAATTAAAGAAGAGAAGTATAAATACAGTTTTTCAAAGAATGATTCCTTCAGCTTGTTACGAATGGAAAGCAGGAGTGAGAAAAACACTGGTTTATATTTTTGCACTATGGTTGCTTGGGTTAGGAACATCATTTTTTGTTGGCAGTGTACCTGTTGCTCTTTTTGTTCTGGGAATTCTCCCATTAAGTTTTAATGAAAGAAATGAACCGGTACAAATGATACTTTCTTTCGAAATGGATACAAACAGATTCCTGCTTTATAAAATTAAGACACAATTATACCTCTTTTCTACTGTTGCAATTCCATTGATTGGTGCTTTTCTATTGTTTCATACAGATCTATGGTATATTCCCATTATTGAGTATTTTGTTTTTGCCATCTTATATATTTATGTAATACTTACTAAATATGCTTTTTACCAACCCAATATTAAATCGAACAGTGTTCAGCTATTTGAAGCGATAGGTGCAATAGGTGCCTTTATTCCTTTTATGTTTCCTGTATTGCTTTTGTTGGCAATTCGTTTTTACTTTAAATCGAGAAAGAATTTAAATTTTTACCTGAATGATTATCATTGAAAACCTAATCGTTTCCTATAACAAAGCACAGCATGTTATTGATTCCCTCTGTCTGAATTTGTCTGAGAATAAAATTCATGGCATTGTGGGGCTTAATGGTTCGGGGAAGACGACTTTACTCAATGCTATTTATGGATTTAAAAGTATTGATTCGGGAACGATTAAAAGCAATGGGAACAAAATGAACAAGAAGCATATTTCTTTTCTCGAAACGGAGAATTATTATTACTCTAACATCACTGGCAGGGAGTATCTTGCTTTGTTTAAAAATAATGATTTTGATATTAACAAATGGAACCAGTTGTTTTTACTTCCTCTTGATGCTATTATCGACGATTACTCTACCGGTATGAAAAAGAAACTGGCGATAATGGCAATTCTGAAACAGGATAAACCAATAATGATTCTGGATGAACCTTTTAATGGGTTGGATATTGAAACATGCAGAATTATTCATCAGGTATTACTGAAATTAAAAGAATGCAACAAAACCATTATTATCACTTCGCATATTATAGAAACATTAACAGCCTTATGCGATTTTATTCATTATCTGGATAAAGGAAAAATTGAATATAGCAAAGATAAAAGCGATTTTAAAGAATTTCAAAGGGCGTTGTTCGAAGCTATTGAAAACAAAAACAAAACATTAATAAATGAGTTGATTTCGAATAAATAACCCCGAGGCAGAGCCTCGAGGTGTCTGGGTAATATTAGCCACAGATTGCACAGATTCACGCAGATAGTTCTGTGATAATTTGTGAAATCTGTGGCAAAGAAATAACAAATTGCTTATGTATGCCCCGAGGTAGAGCCTCGAGGAATTCATTGATTAAAAATATAAAATGAGAGAACTTGTATTTGAAAATCTAAAATTAAGAAAGCTCAAAGATAGCGATGAACATCGGTTGGCAGCGCTATGCAACAATAAAAAAATATGGGATAATTTGCGCGATTATATTCCTTACCCATATACCGATAAGGATGCAACAGCGTTTATTGGTTTCTGCAAAACCGAAAATCCTCAGCAAACATTTGCTATGGAATATAACAATGAATTTGTTGGATGCATAGGACTCGTTTTGCAAACAGACGTTTACAAACTAACTGCCGAAATTGGTTACTGGATTGGTGAACCTTTTTGGGGATTGGGACTCGCAACAAAAGCAGTGAACCTTTTGGTAGATTATGGATTCAATCAGCTTAATTTGGTGAGAATATACACAGGTGTGTTCGATTTTAACAAAGCATCTCAGCGGGTTTTAGAAAAAGCGGGCTTTAAATTAGAATGTATTTTCGAAAAATCAATCGTAAAGAATGGAGTAATTTGCAACGAATACCGGTATGCAAAAATAAACAGCAGATTTGTTTAAGAGGGCTTCTGAAAAATCAGGTTTTTTTAACCTCAAAGAACACAAAGGGTTTATTATTTCTCGCAAAGGCGCAAAGACGCTATATAAACGTTTTTCATTATTTCTCGCAAAGATGCTAAA
>DYDE01000203.1 GCA_020718065.1 Marinifilum sp.
AAAAGAAATAAATTTAGTATAAAAATGAGACTGAAATTCAACAAATTACAAAACTTGTCATTCAGAGCGAAGTGAAACGTAGCGAAGAATCTATTATTCGTTATTTGTTTTATCTGACAATAATGAAAAATAGTAAAGAAAAATTCGTCATCAATTTCAAAATTTATGCGAATCAATCTGTGATAATCTGTGAAATCTGTGGCAAAAAAAGACCAATAACAATTAAGCTATTGGTCTCCTTTGCTATATCAAACAGATATTATTTTTTCCATTCTGGTAATTTTCCCGGTGTAGCAGGTAAATTTAATGATTTGGTTGCATCATATAGTTTAACTAAATCTACATCAATGATTTGTTTTGTTTGTTCATAAACATTACCAAATTCAACTAGCAGAATATCATAAGCATTTACTTGTTCTTTGGATGGCTCAGATGTATTTGCCCATGTAGCCCAAGATACCTTACCAAGTCTTTGCCACAAAGTAACTTTTGTGGGAGGAGTTTCTTCGTCGCTGGCACCCATTTTTTTGCCATCGTAAGCAAACAGGAGATTATCGAGTTTTTTGTTAATAGTAACAGCTAAAAGCATTTCGTTGTTGGTGTTTTTTGAGCTTCGTTGCAAAGCTTCCATTATACTGTTCACTTCTTTTTTCAGATCATTGATCTTATTGTAAGTTCCATCCATTACATTTTCAAGCTCTGCCACCTTTTTATAAAATGCAATATTGTTTACTGTAGAATAAACATTATTATTCAATGGTTTTACAACAAAAGATACAGCTTGAACAAGTTCTTTAACGGTGTCGCGATAAGTTACAGATAAAGCAACCTTATAATTCCCCGGAGGAGCCAAAATTCCACTTGGTGTTTCACCCGGAGTAAATTTATCAATATCTACAGAATATAAAGCAGTATATCTCAGGTTCCAGCTTATTCGGTTAATGCCTGCTGAAGGGTTGGTGTTCATCCGGCGAACAATATTTCCTGTTTCATCAGTAATGGTAAATGTAAAATAGGGAGATATTTCTAATTCCTCCTCCCTGAGTTGTGTAATTGTGGGTTGAGGAATTGGTTTACTATCTTTAAATAACAATTCTTCTTTTTCCTGTCTTAATTCTTTTAAGGTTTTAGGAATGTCTTTTATAAAATATGTAAAAGTAGCACCATAAGGAGGATTTGCAGCTTTGTAATAAGTTGCTCCTTGTTGGTCTTTATTGCTGGTTTCAATGTAAAGCAAGGCATCTTTAATTGGGAAAATAAATGCTGCTTTGTTTGTAGTATCTTTAGTGATCTGACGTAAAGGGGTATAATCATCTAAAATATAAAATCCCCTGCCGAAGGTAGCAACTACCAAATCGTTTTCTCTACGTTGAATAGCAATATCGCGAACTTGTATATCTGGAATTCCACTTTTTAATTGTGTCCATTTTTTTCCTCCATCTATTGTAAAAAACACCCCAAATTCTGTTCCAATGAATAGCAAATCAGGGTTTACATGATCTTGCTGAATGGTATGTATTGTTCCGTTGATTGGTAAGTTCGATGAAATACTTGTCCAAGTTTTGCCTTTGTCATTGCTTTTTAAAATATATGGCTTGAAATCATCTCGTAAAATATTATCGAAAGAAGCAAACACAATGTTTTCATCAAAACGGGAAGCACAAATATCGCTCACATAAGTATATTCAGGAATACCCGGAAAGTTTTTGATTTGTTTCCATGTTTTTCCACCGTCATCTGTAGTGCTAATCTGACCATCGTCAGTTCCTGCATATATCAATCCTTCTTTTATTGTTGATTCATCCAATGAAATTATCGTTCCATAAAGCGAAGTAGATACATCTTTCATCACAGCATCAATACTCCAATATTTTCCCATAACAGGAAAAGAATTACGGTCTGTTTTTGTGGTTAAATCTTCACTTATTGCTGTCCATGAGTTGCCCATATCATCGCTTTTAAATAATTTGTTCGCAGCAACATAAATACGTTTGTGGTTGTGTGGACTAATAATTAAAGGAGTATTCCAGTTCCATTTAAATGTAAGTTCATCCTTCAATGGTTCAGGTCTGATATCAACTGATTCGCCTGTTAATTTATTATACCTTACCATACCTCCATACTGCGATTCTACATAAACAATATTAGGATCAGTAGGGTCTATTTGCGTCCAAAATCCATCGCCTCCTGTGGGGACAAACCAATCATCACTCACAACACCATCATTTTTAGTATTTCTTGATGGACCTCCGGTACTGTTATTGTCTTGTGTTCCCCCATATACATAATAAAATGGAAGTGAATTATCAACTTGCACTCTATAGAATTGAGCTACTGGCAAATTGGTAGTAAATCTGTAATTTGCACCATCATCGTAGGTTTCATATAAACCTCCATCTCCTCCAATTAAAAAGTGAGAAGGATTCATTGGGTCGATCCACATTGCATGATCATCAACATGTCTTTTGCTTGTACTAATAGGATTCCAAGTAGTTCCTCCATCCAGTGTAACTTGGGTATAAGTTTCTACAGAATATATTTTGTCTAAAACTTTTGGGTCGCAATATATTTCATTGTAATATTGTCCGAGTGAAGTATGATCGCTCATCTTTTTCCAACTCGCACCACAATTTGAACTACGGAAGAAACCACCAAATTCTTTGGTAGATTCAATAATTGCATAAACAACATCGGGATTAACTGGAGAAACTGCTAAACCAATACCACCCATAGGACCGGCTGGAAGTCCATTTGTTAGTTTATCCCAGGTTTCACCTGCATTTATGGATTTATAAATTGCAGTTTCTGGTCCTCCACCTATTTTGGTAAATACATGGCGGCGTCTTTGTTCTGATGAAGCATAAAGTACATCTGGATTTCTTGGGTCACAGATAATATTATTTACTCCGGTGTTTTCGCTTATGTTTAAAATCTTTTTCCATGTTTTTCCACCATCAGTGGTTTTATATAAACCTCTGTCGCCACCTGATCCCCAAACAGAACCTTCGCAGGCAACATACACTACATTTGAATTTCTTGGATCAATAAGAATATTACCAATTTGACGGGAATTTTTTAAACCCATATTTACCCATGACTGTCCGCCATCCATACTCTTATAAACACCATTCCCATATCCCAATGATCGTTGGTGGTTGTTTTCACCAGTTCCCAACCATAATACAAATTGATTATTGGGGTCATATTTAATACAACTGGTAGAATATGCTCCATAATTATCAAAAACTGCATCCCATGTTATACCGGCATTATTTGTTTTCCATAAATGACCTGATGCAACAGCAACAAACCATTCACTATATTTCTTTGGATTAATGGCTATATCTGCAATTCTTCCGCTAAAATAAGCAGGCCCAATACTTCTGAATTTTAAACCACTAAAAGATTCTATTTTTACAGAATCCTTTTTCTCTGTAATCTTTTTCTGAGCAAATGTATCTTTTGGTGTGAGAAAAATAATTGAAAGAGACAACGCTATTATATAATATTTAATTGTTTTCATAAACAAAAAATTAAGATTAATTAACTACAAATTTGAATATTATTTTAATGTAAAACAAACATTTTAGTTTGTAATCTATCAAACAGCTAAAACAATCGGTATTGTTTTGTGAGAAAAAATATGGTATAGAGGAAAAGTGGTTAGAGGTACGGAAGTGGAATATGGTTTAAGTAACAACAAGGAAAACCCCAAAAACATACCTTTATGTTCACGGTGTTCAGTGGTTAAAAGTGTCCCTTGAAAGAAATTCTATGGGTTTCATTTTTTAGGATTATAGAATTTAGGCTATTAGGATTGTTGTGTTATATTGTTGGATGGGTATATTGCTAAATTATTTAATGGTTAAAGGTTGGATGGTTAAATTGTTTGAGACACAGAGTGTTCGGTTTGCAAATCCGATTGAGCGAGGTGTTACCAAAAAAAATATCATAATATTTTATCGTCAATTTCATAATTTAATTAACTATTTCTTTTCTGGTTGGGTTATGCCATTTGAGTATAATCAGAAGTTTTTTTATTCAAGCCTATTATAAAAGTATTAAATTTTTTCCTGTAATAAAGATTTAACATTTCATTAACAAAACCCTATCTTTTATTTATATATTTTTGCTTTCAACATTTAACTCTTATATAATGTCAAATTCTTCACTGCTGAATTCTCTGAAAATATCGATAGTATTAGTTTTTCTCTGCTTTAATCTATTATCTTCTGCCCAAAACAAAGGAAATTTTTCTATAACAGGATCTCTTATCGATTCTATCACCAAACAACCAATCGAATATGCCTCTGTAGCAATCTATAAAATGAAAGATACCTCATTGATTACCGGTACCATTTCAAACCCTAAAGGACAGTTCGTATTAAAAGATTTAAATCCTTCAAAATATTTAATCAAATGCAGCTTTATTGGTTACAAAATAAAAATGATAAACATCGAAATTTCTAATACATCACTGGATCTTTCTGAACCCATTACCCTCTCATATACTTCAACCCGTTTGAATGAAGTAATGATTATAGATAAACAAAACGAGAAACAAGTCAATATTGAAAAGACAAAAATCAATGTATCTCAGAATATTTCTTCAGTTTCCGGCAATGTAATTGATGTGTTAAAAAGCCAGTCATCTATTAATATTGATGCTGAAAACAATGTTTATTTAAGAGGTAACAGTAATATTTTAATTCTGCTGGATGGCAAACCCACCACTGTTTCATCCCTTAATTCTATTCCTTCTTCCAGTGTCGATAACATTGAAATCATCACAAACCCCGATGCAAAATATGATGCTGAAGGTACTGGTGGTATCATAAATATAGTAACAAAGAAACAAAACATTTCAGGCTTTAGTGGAGCTGCATCTTTAAATTATGGTTTTAATAATAGGATTAATGGCGGTTTAAGTTTCAATTACAGTAAGAAAATCTGGAATGTTGGTTTTAATTACAATGGTAAATACGAAAAATCAAACTTTAATAGCAATCTTACACGCCAGCTTTATACACAACCCATTTTCGTGGATCAGGTAATCAAATCAACACAGAAAAACCCTACCCATACAGCATCTTTTCAACTTTCTGTTAAACCAAATAAGAAAAACCTGATTGCATTAAATGTCAAAATCCTTTTGCCAGATTTATACAACATCCAAAATATTTCAGGTAAACAGGTCAGCGATACTTTACCCACAATTCTTTTTAACCGAAGAAATGATATTACCTTTTCCAGAAAAACAATAGAAGGCACTCTTTCTTA
>DYDE01000047.1 GCA_020718065.1 Marinifilum sp.
TAAAAAGTATTATAGTCTGAGTTTTGGTAAATAACCGCAATTCCTCCTTTTAAGTTCCCAAGCTGATCTTTATCCAGTTTCTTAAAACCAAACTCCAATCTCACTTTTTCTTTATAACAATAGCTGTTTCGTCTTTTATCATATTTAATAGGAGCTTCCATCTCTTTCATTTCATTGATATACTCATACAAAGCACTTTCCGATACTCCTATTTTCTTTGCCAATTCTTTTGGAGTGCCCGTTGCTTTTAACCTTATTAACTGGTCTAATCTTAAAAAACGATTTAATTGCTCTGAAAATTTCATAATGTTAGGAATTTGTTTAATAGTTCCAAAAGTAATATAGTAGCTATATGATCATACAATATTTTAAAATTAATTTTGTTATTTATAAATGCTAAAATAGCAAATTTATTAATCCTTTATATAAAAAATATAAATAAAACTTATTTTTAATTTAACGGAATTTTATACTATTATTATTTTTATAATATTAAAAAAATACAATACAAAATTATAAATATTACAATATTATCCATACTTTTTGATTTTTTTTATAAACCAAAATAAAAAAGTATATTTTATTTAAACTAAAATAATTATTTTTAATTATAAAAAATAGTATAATTTATTTAGAAATATTAATAACATATAAAATATAATTTAATTGAATTATTCATTTTCTTTTTTTTCAAATCTCAATTTAACAATAAACAACTCTTTGTGTTTCTTTACTTTTTTAATCAATGAATTCCTCGAAACTCTGCCTCGGGGTTATTCATTAAATAAAGTACAAAAATCAAATTTTACCAAATTTATATATTTCAATAAACAACCTTACAACTAGATAGTTAATAATTCTCAAGAAAAAGGATTTAGTAAAAGGGTTTTTCTCTCAAAGAGAAGCATTTTTAAAATGTTTCTCTTTTAACCTCATCCATCCATATTCTAAACAACAAAACTACAACAACCGTCAAGTCTTTTCTCCTTTGGAGAAAGGATTAAGGATAGAGGTCAAATCCAAAATCGAATACTTGTAGTGAGCATAGTCGAACTATCATTAACCCTTGTTCTCAAATAAATAAAAAACTAGCGCAATCTGTGGCAACTTTTTTCATAATTGTTTATAACAGAATTTATAGACCCGACTCAAGTCTTAAATTTTAAATCATTTACCCTGAATTTACAAAATCATAAATTCAAAATGTTAAAAAATGTTAAATCTTCCGTTTTTTTAATCCATTTATATCAGATTTTAAAAAGTATATGTTTTTTTTTCATAATTTCGCAACTTATTAAACAAAAAAAATCAGCTAATGAAGAATTATCAAAAGTTAAACAACATTTTCGGATGGCTTGTCTTTGCCATTGCTTCAATGGTTTACATTCTCACATCCGAACCAACCACTAGTTTTTGGGATTGTGGCGAGTATATTGCAACTTCATACAAATTGATGGTAGGTCATCCTCCTGGTGCTCCACTTTTTCAGATGATGGGTCGTTTTTTCTCATTATTTGCTTTTGGTGATGTAACTTTGGTTGCTCGTATGGTAAATACCATGTCTGCATTGGTTAGTGCATTTTCCATAATGTTTTTATTTTGGTCTATCACCCATTTAACAAAAAAGATAGCATTTAGATTAGGTGAAATGACTGATGGAAAAATGTTTGCTATTTTAGGTAGTGGTTTAGTTGGTGCATTGGCTTATACATTTACTGATTCTTTTTGGTTTTCTGCTGTCGAAGGAGAAGTTTATGCTTCCTCTTCTTTTTTCACTGCAGTTGTGTTTTGGGCTATGCTCAAATGGGAAGATGCTGCCGAAAAAACCAGTTCTGTTAAATGGATTATTCTTATTGCATATTTAATAGGTTTATCTATTGGAGTTCACTTGTTGAACTTACTTACAGTTCCTGCAATGGTGTTTATTTTCTATTTCAAAAAATACAAACCTTCTTTTAAAGGTATTTTCTTTACTTTAATCATTTCAGTTGTAATGGTTGGAGCAATACTAAAGGTTATTATTCCTTGGGTGGTTAATTTTTCCGGAAAATTCGAAATTTTCTTTGTCAATAGTGTTGGGATGCCGTTCAATTCTGGTACAATCATTTATTTTGTTATTCTTATTGGTCTGATTATTTGGGGAATTTATTATACACAGAAAAAGAAAAAACTTGTCTGGAATACCATTATATTATGTTTTGCATTTATGCTGATTGGCTATTCTACCTTTTTAATGTTAGTAATACGTTCAAATGCAAACACACCTATCAACGAAAATAGCCCAAAAAATGCTGTAAGTTTATTATCTTATCTCAATAGAGAACAATATGGAGAAACTCCTGTGTTTTACGGACCATATTATAATGCTGATCGAATAGACGCAAAAGATGGAAATCCTGTTTATACACAAAATGAAAAAACGGGTAAATATGTTATAACCGATCATAAATATGGTAATGAACCTGTTTATGATCCTCGTTATTGTACTATTTTCCCTCGTATGTGGAGTTCTGATCAGGAACTTGGCCATCCAGAAGCATACAAAATGTGGGCAGGTATTCCAAAATCAAAACCTGAAAGTTATATTCCAACATTTGGTGAAAACCTTTCCTATTTATTTAGTTATCAAATTGCACATATGTATGTTAGATATTTTATGTGGAACTTTGTGGGAAGACAAAACGACAGACAGGGGATGGGAGGTCCTACAGAAGGAAATTGGTTAAGTGGAATTAAATTTATTGACGAAATGCGTCTCGGTCCTCAGGACAATATACCCAAAGATTTGAAAAGCAAAGCGACCAATAAATTCTATTTCTTGCCCTTTATTTTAGGTTTAATTGGTTTATACTTCCATATCAATAAATATTCTAAAGATTCATTGGTTGTTGGTTTGTTGTTCTTTTTTACAGGGATAGCTATTTTGTTTTATTTAAATCAACCGCCAAATCAGCCAAGAGAAAGGGACTACGCCTATGCCGGTTCCTTTTATGCCTTTGCAATTTGGATAGGAATAGGAGTTATGGCTATTTATAACTTTATAACCAAGCTTAAATTTGCACAAAAAATAAAACATAGTTATGTGGCTATTTCAACTACTTTGCTTTGCATTCTACTTGTTCCGGTTATAATGGCAAGCGAAGGTTGGGATGATCACGACCGTTCTAATAGATATACAGCTCTCGACTTTGCCTCTGATTATTTAAACTCTTGCGCACCCAATGCCATTCTGTTTACCAATGGTGATAATGATACATTCCCTTTGTGGTATGCTCAGGAAGTGGAAGGTATTAGAACCGATATTAGGGTTGTTAATCTGAGTTTATTAAACACTGATTGGTACGCAGACCAGATGAAACAAAAAGTTTACAAATCTGATCCTGTTCCTTTTTCTATGACTATTGACCAGTTTAGACAAGGTGGAACAAGAGATTTCGTTCAATTTTATGAAGATACAACACTTGTTCCTTTAAATAAATTTGAAGAACTTAAAAATATCATTCAGTATATTGCAAGTGATGATCCAAGCACTAAATATTCAATGAAAAGTGGGAATCACGAAATCCCGGTTGCAACTTTTCCAACAAAGAACTTTTATATTAATGTGGATACTGTTAAAGTTCTTAATAATGGAACTTTGACCAAGAATCTTGCTAAATATGTTGTTCCAAAAGTGCAATGGACCTATAATAAATCATATATTTATAAGAACAATTTAGTTGTTCTCGATTTGCTGGCACATTTCAATTGGGACAGACCGATTTATTTTGCAACTTCTTCCGGTCCCAGTACTTTCCTTGGCTTGCAGAAATACTTCCAGCTAGAAGGACTTGCTTATAGATTTGTTCCAGCGACTTTGCCTCCAAATGATTATGCAGGAGAGGGCTATATAAATACAGCAATTATGTATGATAATATGATGAACAAATTCAAATTTGGCAATATCAATAACCCAAATAATTACTTTGATGAAGAAACAAATTTGAGTATGGCTCGCAATTTAAGAATGAGCTTTGCCCGACTTGCTTTGGCTCTTGTTAAAGAAGGTAAAAAAGATTCTGCAATTAAAGTATTAGACAGAAGTTTTGAGGTTATTCCAACATCAACAGTTAGCATGAATGAATATTCATTGTTATCCCCTGATGCTTATTATAAAGCTGGTGCTATTGATAAAGCAAATAAAATTGTTAGTGATATGATTGCTAATTATGAACAAATTATGGCTTATTATTTCTCATTTACTGGAAAAGATGCCAAAATGGTTGAAGAAAAACAACAAACATCATTAGAAACAATGTACCGTTTGATGCAAATAGCTCAAGCATATAAACAAGATTCAATTGCTAAAAAAGCAGAACAAATTCTTACCAATTATAGCAAATATATGCAACAATAATATTTTATTGAAATTTATAAAGCAGGGAGAATTATTTTCTCCCTGCTTTGTTTTATAACATACAGTATGAATTTTGTCAACCCTCCATATTTATTAAGCAAATTAACCCAAAGAAATATTGTTTGGAGAATTCAGAATGATAAACCAGTTATTTATCTTACATTTGATGATGGTCCGATTCCAGAAATAACTCCCTTCGTTTTAAATACTTTAAATGAATATAATGCAAAAGCTACTTTTTTTTGTGTTGGAGACAATGTCAGAAAACATAATGATATTTTCAAAGAAATCATTAATTCTGGTCATAAGGCTGGCAACCACACTTTTAATCATTTAAACGGCTGGAAAACCCATTCAAGCAATTATCTGGAAAACATTAATAACTGTGAAAATTATTTTATATCAGATTTGTTTCGGCCCCCTTATGGAAAACTAAAAGCATCACAGCTTATTAAAATAAGAAAAAAATATGTAGTTGTAATGTGGTCTGTGTTGAGTTGCGATTATGATCAGGGTATTACAAAAGAAGAATGTTTAAACAATTCAATTTCATTTGCCGATAAAGGTTCCGTTGTTGTTTTTCATGATA
Source organism: Marinifilum sp. (assembly GCA_020718065.1). GTDB lineage: Bacteria > Bacteroidota > Bacteroidia > Bacteroidales > CG2-30-32-10 > CG2-30-32-10. Next base: position 4,986 of record DYDE01000047.1, read on the forward strand.
ACTTAAAAGCCAAAGACAATTTACTTTATGCACTTCCCCGTTTCTTAGACCATTATTCTAAAAAAGGATTTTCTTTTGAGATTTTAACAAAAGATCTTTGTGAAGAAACTTTATCCCAACCTTTTAAAATTTGTTTAAAATAGATTAGAATAATTCCAAATAATTTATTATCTTTGGAATAGGATAACTGAAACATTTTAGAGATATGAATATAATTGAATGGGATGCCAATAAACATGCTGTTAATATTTTGAGCTTTGATGATGATCATAAGAAAATCTTTAAATTATTAAACGATCTATTCGACAAAATGTCTTCAGGGCATGGTGCAGAAATTATTTCCAGTTTGCTAAAGGAACTGAAAGAATACGGGGTCAAACATTTTAAAGCTGAAGAAGAGCTTATGGAAAAGTATTTTTATCCTGAAACAGATATACATAAAAAAGAGCACAATGATTTTAAAGAAAAAGTAAATAGTTTGTCAGCAAGGTTTGATGCTGGAGATAAATTATTAACAGTAGAATCTTTCTTTTTTCTTAAAGATTGGGTTAATAAACATGTTATGGACACTGATCAAAGATATGTCGATTTTTTTCATAATAAAGGGATACATTAAACAAGTATCTTTAGTTTAGCATGTCTAAAAATGACTTGAGTTACAAATATCTTGCCTTCAAGTTGGATGCATTATATGAAGTCTTTGCTTTTTTAAGGTACTTATAAAAACAAACTATTTGTTCATTTAAAGCAAACTAAAAATACAAATAATAACCTTTAAACTTTTTACTTGTAGCATTATATTCTAATGTTGGCATTGGAATTTTAATAAAGTTCAAAACATTAAGTATTGTTTTGAGAAAAGCGGATTTGGTTTTTATTCTTGAAAGATCAATATCAGCTGAAAAATAGAATTGTTTGCTTCTTTTGTAGCTTGGTAAAATATTGCCATTATATATTTCAGGGTTTGTTCTTGCTCCCAACATTCCATCTGCTCCATAACCAAAAGCAAAGTTTAACCACTTAGGGAATTCTGATTCTTTTGTTAAGAAAGATTTAATATTAGCAGAAATCCAATATGTTTGCCCATTATAATCCTTTAACATGTTTTCCTGAAGATTTTTTCCTAACAGATCAGGACGATATTTGAAGTAATTAGTTTGATGAAAAGACCATTTAAGTTTTATTCGCTGGTCGTGCCATAACATTTGTTGTCCGATAAAAAGTGAGGTGCCTAATATATTTGCAACCTCATCACCTGGAGAAAACCCCCATTCTTTTGAAAACCCATCTAATACTTCTATTGCTGTGAGGTAAACCAAACCAGTAGTTCCCCCATACCAAATTGCTTTATTTTCTTTAACGCCTGACCATTTAAGCAAATAATAACCTGTGCCAGAAATACGGTAGCTTGATGTAGTATGCCCAATTTTATCCATCTGCAACCATTCATTATTATCATTAAAAAGGAGAAAGCCTGATCGCGGATAATCTTTATACCATAAATTGTTTAATAAAATCAATGATGTTGCAGATAAACCTGCTTCAGAGGCTAGTACGCTTATTAAGCGTTTTTTGTTTAGTAATGTTGTGTCTTTATTTTGTGATGTGTTTGATTTTGCATTGTATGCAAAAAAAACAAATAATAATAAGCCAACATTAAACTTTATTAAACTTAAGCGAACTATTTTATACAAACCTTTATCTTTCTTTTTGTTTATTTATTACTTCACTATCTTTTGTGGTTTGTATTATTGATTAATCTAAACATTAACTTTTCATTAAGGTATCGTAAGTAACTTTGAGAATTTCTAATGCTTCTGCTTGTGTATGAGATTCTGCATAGGTGCGAAGCAATGGCTCAGTGCCCGAAGGACGTATCATTACCCACTCATCATCATTGAAATAGTATTTAAATCCATCTAAATCTTCCATCCTTTTTACCTTGTATTTTCCAAAAGATTTATATTGTCCTTTTTTGCATTTTTCTACAATTTTGTTTTTTAATGATTCATCTAATCGGAGGTCGGAGCGTTCAAAAGCAAAGCTTCCAGTAATAGCATATACTTCTTTTATCAGTTCTCTAAGTGTCTTTTTTGTTTTAGCCATGGCTTCCCAAATTACCATTCCATTCCATATACCATCACGTTCTGGAATATGTCCTTTAACTGCAATACCTCCGGATTCTTCTCCCCCAACTAATACATCTTCTTTGAGCATAATGCCGCATATGTGTTTGAAGCCAATGTGAACAATATCTAATTTCAATTTATAATGTTCGCAGAGTTTGTTTATTTTAACAGTTGAAGAAAAACCCGTACAGACTTTTCCTCGCCAGTCTTTGTATTTGTAAAGGTAGTGGATTAATAAAAGAATTATGTGATGAGAATCAATGTAATTACCTTCGTTATCATAAAGTGCTATTCGGTCTGCATCGCCATCAACAGCAAGTCCACAATCTATTTCATTTGATAATTTTATAAGTTCAGAGAATTCTAAAAGATTCTTATGCAATGGTTCAGGTGGAATATTGTCGAACATTGGATTTTCCTCGCAATGCAAGAGGGTGATTTCAGGAAAAAGTCGTCGCATTACATTTTGTCCTGCACCGTACATTGCATCAAAAGCAAATTGAAAGCCTGAGTTTTTGATTGCTTTCAAATCAAAATTGTCTTCTATTTGTTTACAATAAGTGTTTTCTAAATAAACATAATTAATTAAACCTTTTTTCTCGAATGTTTCAAGTTTCAATTTATCAATATCATGTTTATTTGTTTCTGGTATATAACTTTCTACATCATGTATATCATCTTCAAGCAAGGGGCCACCATAATTTCCTTTTAACTTGTAACCACTATATGTAGGTGGATTGTGACTGGCTGTAATAACAACTCCTAAGTCGGCTTTGTGTTTTAATATTCCAAGCGAAACCATTGGAGTGGAAACAAATCCTTTTGCTAAGAATACTTTTATTCCATTTTGTGCTAGTACTTTTGATGCTGTTTCAACAAAAAGTGCTCCAGCAAAACGGCAATCATGTCCAATTACAACTGATGGTTTTTTTGTTTTGTTTAATAACCATGTTGCAGTGGCTTGAGCAACTCTTGCTACATTTTCTACAGTAAATTCTTTAGCTATGATGGCTCGCCATCCATCAGTTCCAAACTTTATCGCTTCCATTTTGTTGTTTTTTATAATTTGATGTATGTCCCTTTAGTAAACTGAAACAATTATTGTATTGAATTTAAAATTGTTTATAAAAATACAATATTTCTTATTATGAAAAATATTTTTAAGTAATGAATCTTCATGTTTGTTTGCAAGACTATAGTATTTATATAAAATACATTCATTTGGGGAATCCCATTGAATGTTTGAAATATTAAGAAATAAATTCTTTATTTCTTAAAATTTTATTCAAGAAACTTTGAAGCAAATTCCTTGCTTTTTTAATTCCAGAAGTTTAGTAAAAGAATATTATTACATGAAAAGAATCATTCTAAATTATACTAATTCTTATAATAACAAGATTAGAAGATTGATTTGAATGTATTGGTCAATTTAACAAAGTTGACACCAAATCAACTTTGTTGGAAAACTTAATTAATATTGCACAATTTGTTGTTGATTTTATGCTTTGATTTTAATACACAAAGTGATTTGGAGTAATCTAAAATAGTTTTAATTGCTTGTTCACTAGGTTGTGTATCATCATTATTATCAGGAATCCCTTTATTTTTATCTGATTCAATTGTTTTTTCAATATAATTAAGATTTTTTTGAGTAGATATTTTATCCATAGGCTAATGTTTTTCTCTAAATAATTAAACCATAAATTTAATATATTATTTTTAAAGAATAAGTGTTTTTTATTAATTATTTTTTTTGGTTGATTTCATTATTATTAATAAACCAACAAAAGTAATAAATCCATTTAGAATTAGCAATTCGAAGCCAAATTTATATCCAAACAGCCATTTGACCGAATTTTCACTTAAAATATAGCAAATAATTGGAGATATTATGCATATGAGAGGAACTAACTTATCTTTAATATTAAATTTGGTAAATAAACCAAATGCATATAAACCTAATAAAGGACCATAAGTATAACCAGCCACAGTAAAAAGTTTGTCAATAACTGCTTTATTATTGATAAGTTGAAATATAATGATTACCATTAGCAAAATTAAAGCAAAACTTATATGAACTGCATATCTGATTCTCTTTTTCTGAGATTCAGTGATATTTTCTCTTTTGTCAAGTTTTATGAAATCAATACATACCGAAGTTGTTAGTGATGTTAATGCGCCGTCGGCACTGGGGTAAGCAGCAGATATTAGCCCAATTATAAAAACCAATCCCGCAATGGAACCTAAGTGATTTAAAGCAATTACGGGGAATAAGTTGTCAGATGTTCCAGTAATTACTATACCTTTAGTACTAGAATAAATATAAAGTACAACGCCAAGAAATAAAAACATTAAATTAACAAAAACCAATACAAAGCTGAATGTAAACATGTTCTTTTGAGCGTCTTTAATATTTCTGCAACTTAGGTTCTTTTGCATCATTTCCTGATCCAGACCAGTCATAACAATAGAAATAAATATACCACTTAAAAATTGTTTAATAAAAAAACGCTTATCATGCCAGTCAGTAAAAATAACCTTAGACATTTTATTATCAATCACATTAGAAATCAAATCAATAAAATTATAATTTAATTCTCTTGATATTAATATAATAGAAAGAACAACGGCCAGTAACATAAAGGTAGTTTGCAGGGTGTCTGTCCAAATGATTGTTTTAATACCGCCTTTAAATGTATAAAGTATTATTAAGGATATAAAAATAACTACAGTTAGCCAGAAGGGAACACCCCATTGTTCAAATACAAAAATCTGCAAAACATTTATAACTAAGAACATTCTAAAAGAAGCACCTATAGTACGAGATAACAAGAAGAAAAAAGCCCCAGTTTTATAGGACCAAAATCCAAAGCGTTGTTCAAGATAAGTATAAATAGACGTGAGATTTAATCTGTAATACATTGGCATTAATACAGTAGCAATAACAAAATATCCGATTAAATAACCTATTACAACCATCATATACGAGAACTGGGTAGTACCTACCCAACCTGGTACTGACATAAAAGTAACACCAGATAACGAAGCCCCAATCATTCCGTATGCAACAACATACCATGGAGAAGTTTTATTGCCTATAAAAAATCCTTCGTTTGTGGCTTTTTTTGATGTAATCCAGGTAACAATAAAAATCATTATTGTATAAATTACAAAGCTTAATAGAATGTATGTTGCTGACATAATTTTGTTTGAAAATTTGTAGAATAGCCAACAAACCTACATAAAATTTTTAATATGAAATGAAATTATTATTTGTATTGAAAATTCAATTTTTTTCCTGTTTTAAAATAAAGTTTAATGAATTATTACTTTTTGAAGTATAAAAAAAGAATTACTTTTGACAGCTTAATTAATATGTTATTGTGATTTCTTTCCCTTCAAAGTTGCTAGAAGAAGCAGTGAATGAGTTTGCTAAATTGCCAGGAGTCGGCAGACGGACTGCAATGAGGTTAGTTTTGCATTTATTGAAAGAAAAAGAGGATAAATCTTTAGCACTTGGAAATGCAATTTTAGCTGTCAGGCAAAATATTAAGTATTGTAAAACTTGTCATAATATTTCAGAATCTGATATTTGTTTAATTTGTTCTGATAAGAATCGCGATAATTCTATGATTTGTGTTGTTGAAGATATTAGGGATGTTTTGGCTATTGAAAGCACTAATCAATTTAAAGGCTTATATCATGTATTGGGGGGTATAATTTCGCCAATGGACGGGATTGGTCCTAATGAATTAAATATTGAGAGCTTAGTAAGTCGCGCTTCTGAGAATAATGTAAAGGAAATAATTATGGCTTTAAGTACTACGATAGAAGGTGATACTACAATTTTTTATATTTTTAAAAGACTTAAAAATATAAATATTTCAATTTCAACAATAGCAAAAGGAGTTGCAATAGGTGATGAATTAGAATATACTGATGAAATAACCCTTGGGAGATCTATAGTTAACCGTGTGCCCTACAATTATTCTTTATTGAAGATGTAATTTATCTAATTATTAGAAAAGTAATATTATAATTATAAAAACACAGAAACAAAATAGCATATAATTAAGAATGATGAAGCTTTCGATTATTATAGTAAATTATAATGTTAAATATTTTCTTGAACAATGCTTGCAATCGATAAGAAAAGCGAGTGAAGGAATTGAAGTCGAAATCTTTGTTGTCGATAATAATTCTGTTGATGGTTCGGTTAAAATACTGAAAGAAAGATTTCCAGAAGTTATTACTATTGAAAATAAAGAAAATTTAGGTTTTTCAAAAGCAAACAATCAAGCTATTGCATTATCTAAAGGAGAATATGTATTACTGATTAATCCAGATACAGTAGTAGAAAACTCTACTTTTAAAAAAGTGTTAGAGTTTATGGATAATCATAAAGATGCTGGTGGATTAGGTGTTAAAATGATTGATGGGAAGGGTAAGTTTTTGCCAGAATCTAAACGAAGTCTTCCAAAACCTTCTGTAGCATTTTACAAAATTTTTGGATTATCCCGAATATTCCCAAAATCAAAAACATTTGGAAGATACCATTTAGGTAATCTTAATAAAGACAAGATACATCAGGTCGAAATTTTATCTGGCGCATTTATGCTTATACGTAAAGAAGTTTTGGATAAAATTGGGTTTTTAGATGAGTCTTTTTTTATGTATGGAGAAGATATTGACCTTTCGTATCGTATATTAAAAGCCGGTTATAAAAATTATTATTTTCCTGAAACCAGAATAATACATTACAAGGGCGAAAGCACCAAAAAGAGTAGCATTAATTACGTAATTGTTTTTTACAATGCAATGATTATATTTGCCAAGAAACACTTCTCGCAAAAAAATGCCAGACTATTCTCTTTGTTAATTCATTTTGCAATTTATATAAGGGCATTTGTAGCAATTTCAAACAGATTCTTAAAAAATATAATTTTACCTCTTACCGATATTGTTTTTATATATGGAGGATTGTATTTTTTAAAAACATATTGGGAAAATAATATTTTATCTGATGCAGGTGGTCATTATCCCAATGAATTTCTCTATTTATTTATTCCATCATTTATTTTTATTTGGTTAATATCAGTTCTATATAGCGGAGGTTATGATAAACCTATTAGATTGATAAAAATATTTCAGGGAGTCCTCATAGGAACAACTATAATTTTAGTAATTTATGCTTTATTAAATGAATCTTACAGGTTTTCCAGAGCTTTAATTGTTCTAGGCGCTGCATGGACTTTGGTTTTTATGATTAGCATACGTTATATATTGCATCTACTTAAATTTAAAAATTCTTATATAGATTCCATTAAAAATAAAAGATTTGCAATTGTTGGTGAAAAAGTAGAAGCTGAAAGAGTTGCTACTTTGCTTAAACAAACTGAACTTAATACTGGTTTTATCGGTTTAGTAAATATTAGCAATAACGAACTTAAAGAAAATGGATTTATTGGAAATATAAACCAGATTAAAGAGATTATTGAGATTTATGGAATTGATGATGTTATATTTTGTGCAAAAGATATATCAGCAGATATTATAATTGACAAGATGTCTGAATTGCAAGACACACAGATTGATTATAAAATAGCACCACCTGAGAGCTTGTACATTATTGGTAGCAATTCAATTGATACTTCTAGTGACTTATATGTTATAAATATTAATTCTATTAGTAAAATTAATAATAAAAGAAGTAAGCGTTTCTTAGATATTAATGTTTCTTTAGTACTATTTGTTTTTTTTCCTGTATTATTACTTATTTTAGGTAAACCTATTAATCTGTTAAAAAATATTTTTTTAGTTTTATTTAAAAGAAAAACCTGGGTTGGGTATTATAATAATGTAGAAAACCATAAACTTCCTGATTTAGTAAAAGGAGTTCTCAATCCAACTGATGCATTTAAAAATAAAACTTTTACGAAAGAAACAATTGATAAGCTTAATACGCTCTATGCAAGAGATTACAAAGTGTTAAATGATTTTAAAATAATCTGGAGAGGATTTAAAAACTTAAATAGATAATTATTTAAAAAATAAATTTATTCTATAATAGCGGAATACAAATATTTTGACCAGCTTTTATATCCGTATCACTTGATAATTTATTAACATCTTTAAGAATTTTTCGCGTTGTCCCATATTTAACAGCTATTGAATAGAGCGTTTCACCATTTTTTACAATATGAATAGATTTTACGGGAATTTTTATTACAGTTCCAGATTTTAATTGATCGCTTTTGAGGTTATTTATTTGTTTAAGTTTGTCTTTGCTTGTTTTAAATCGTGTTGCAATAATGCCTATATTATCACTTTTAGAAACCGTATAATTATATAAAATATTATTGCCGGTTTTATTGGTGTTTGAATTTTTATTAGAGGTTAAATTGCTATTATTAGAGTTATTTATGCTTGCACTTGAGTCAATAATAGATGTATTGGGGTTATTTGTAATATAGTTTTCTCTTGTATTTGAAGAATCAGAAGAGTTCTTAAAAAAAATATCATAAACTGCGTAAAAAAACCATAATAGGATGATTGTTTTTAATATAGGTTTAAAATACTTTGACTGACTAATTCCTTTTATGCGATTTAAATTCATTTATTTTGATATAATTATTTAGTTTACAAAAGTAAATAATTATTGTTAACCATAAGAAAAATGCAAGAATAAAAAAAACTATTAAAAGAAAGTTTTTAAAAGTTTGGTTTAATTAAAACAATGTGTTATTTTTGCACCCCACTTAATAAATTACAGAATTAATTGAAAAAATAATAATAATATGTATTTAACTTCAGAAGTAAAGAAGAACATTTTTAAAGATTACGGAAAATCAGAATTTGATTCAGGTTCATCAGAAGGTCAAATTGCTTTGTTTACTCATCGTATTGCTCATTTAACAGATCATTTAAAATCTAATAAAAAGGATCGCGTAACTGAAAGAGCATTAGTAAACCTTGTAGGTAAAAGAAGAAGACTTCTCGATTATCTTAAAGAAAAGGAAATTGAACGTTACAGGGCAATTATCAAAAAGCTAAATATTAGAAAGTAGCCCAAATAGAGAATTATGAAAGGCAATTATTACAATTGCCTTTTTTTTATATAGTAAATTAAGAAATTAATAGTTTTATGAGTAAAATTGGAATATCTAAATCATTTGATTTAGGAGATGGAAGAATAGTAAGTATTGAAACAGGCAAATTAGCTAAGCAAGCTGATGGGTCAGTTGTTGTTAGAATGGGTGATACAATGTTGTTGGCAACAATTGTGACAAAAAAAGAAGCCGCAGAAAATGTAGATTTTTTACCCTTATCTGTTGAATATCAGGAAAAATATGCATCTGCTGGTAGATTTCCAGGTGGATTTTTTAAAAGAGAAGCAAGACCTTCTGAATATGAAATATTAATATCTCGTTTAGTTGACAGGGCTTTACGGCCATTATTTCCAAGTGATTACCATGCTGAATTACAAGTAGGTATCTCTTTAATTTCTGCTGATAAAAACATTTTGCCTGATGCTTTAGCATGCCTTGCAGCTTCAGCTGCTATTCTTGTTTCTGATATCCCATTTAATGGACCTATATCTGAAGTGAGAGTTGCCAGAGTTGATGGAAAGTTTATTGTAAATCCAAATATTGATGATTTACCTAATGCAGATATTGATATAATGGTTGCTGCTACAATGGAAAATATTGTAATGGTGGAAGGTGGAATGAAAGAAATATCTGAGATAGAAATGATTGAAGCAATTAAATTTGCACACCAAGCAATTAAAATACAGTGTAAAGCTCAGTTAGAACTTGCTGAAATGGTTGAAAAATCAAAGATAAAAAGAGTTTATAGCCACGAAAATAATGACGAGCAACTACAGCAGGATTTATATTCTGCTACGTATCAAAAGGCATATGATTTTGCAAAAACATGTAACACAAACAAACATGAAAGAAATGATGGCTTCGAAGCTATAAAATTAGAGTATATAGCTAAACTTACTGAAGAAGAAAAAACTTCAAAGAAATCATTAATTGATCGCTACTTTCATGATATTCAGAAAGAAGCTGTTCGTAAAATGATTTTAGATGAGAGAATTCGTTTAGATGGACGTAAATTGGATGAAATCAGACCTATTTGGTCAGAAATTGATTATTTGCCTTCTGCCCACGGCTCTGCTATTTTTACCAGAGGAGAAACCCAATCTCTAACCACTGTTACTTTAGGTACTAAAAAAGATGAACAAATTATTGATGGAGTTGTATTAGAAGGAAAATCTAACTTTATATTACATTATAACTTTCCTTCATTTTCCACAGGCGAAGTTAAAGCAAACAGAAGTACAAGTCGTCGTGAAATAGGACATGGGAATTTAGCTTTACGTGCTTTGCGTGGTGTAATTCCTTCTGGAGAAGAGAATCCTTATACTATAAGAATTGTTTCTGATATTCTTGAGTCAAATGGTTCTTCATCAATGGCAACTGTTTGTGCAGGGACTTTAGCTCTTATGGATGCTGGAGTTAAAATTACAAAACCTGTTTCAGGCATAGCTATGGGGCTAATTACAGAAAGTTCTTCAAAAAAATATGCTGTTCTTTCAGACATTTTAGGTGATGAAGATCATCTTGGTGATATGGATTTTAAAGTTACTGGTACTAAAGATGGCATTACAGCTTGTCAAATGGATATTAAAGTTGATGGTCTGTCATTTGAAATTTTGGAAGAAGCATTGGAACAAGCTAAAAAAGGTAGATTACATATTTTAAATGAAATTTCAAAAACCATAACCGAACCTCGCAAAGATTATAAACCACACGTACCTCGTATTATTAAAATGACTATTCCAAAGGAATTTATTGGAGCAATAATAGGTCCTGGTGGTAAAATAATTCAAGAAATGCAACGAGAAACAAACACTACTATTTTAATTGAAGAAGTTGGTGAATTCGGAATTATCGATATTATAGCAAATGATAATGAATCTTTTGAAAAAGCAATTCAACGAATTAAAAGAATTGTTGCTGTGCCAGAGATTGGAGAAGTTTATAAAGGGATAGTTAAAAGTATTATGCCTTTTGGAGCTTTTATAGAAGTTCTTCCAGGAAAAGATGGATTGCTTCATATTTCTGAAATTGATTGGAAACATTTAGAAAAAGTGGAAGAAGTTCTGAAAATTGGAGATGAAATATCCGTTAAACTTATTGATATTGATAAAAAAACTGGAAAAATGAAACTATCAAGAAAAGTTCTTTTACCAAGACCCTCTAAAAAAGAAGAAGCAAATTGAAACATAATTTATTAGATTTCGTAATACTTTCAGCATAATTTATTTTTTTTTATTTTTAAAATGAGGCAACTTAAAATTACCAAACAAGTAACCAACAGAGAAACTGCGTCTTTGGATAAGTATTTGCAGGAAATTGGTAAGGTTGAGTTGATATCTGCTGAGGAGGAAGTTACTTTAGCCCAGAAAATTAAACAAGGAGATGTTGCTGCTCTCGAAAAGCTAACAAAATCAAATTTAAGGTTTGTAGTTTCTGTTTCAAAACAATACCAGAATCAAGGTTTGAGTTTACCCGATTTAATTAATGAAGGTAATCTTGGATTAATAAAAGCAGCCCAAAGATTTGATGAAACCAGAGGTTTTAAATTTATTTCATATGCTGTTTGGTGGATTCGACAATCCATTTTACAAGCTCTTGCTGAGCAATCAAGAATTGTAAGATTACCATTAAATAAAATTGGTGCTATTAATAAAATAAACAAAACTTTTTCTAAACTTGAACAAACTTTTGAACGTGAACCAAATGCTGATGAAATAGCAGATTTACTTGAAATAACAGAAACTGAAGTCAAAGATTCATTAAGGCATTCAGGACGACATGTTTCAATGGATGCTCCATTGGTTCAGGGAGAAGACGTTACTATGTATGATTTACTTCGTAACGAAGAAGGGCATACACCTGAAACAGGATTAATTTATGATTCTCTTTGCAAGGAAATTGATAGGGCAATATCAACTTTAACATCAAGAGAAGCTGATGTAATTCGATTATATTTTGGATTAAATGGGAAACCCGCTTTAACTCTTGAAGAAATTGGCGAACAGTTTGATTTAACAAGAGAAAGAGTGAGACAGATAAAGGAAAAAGCAATTAGAAGATTAAAACAAACCTCAAGAAGCAAATTATTAAAAACATACTTAGGATAATTGAATTTTAAAAATCATATAAGTGTTGAATGATAAAAGAAGTAAAATTCTTTTCATTCAACTTTTTTATTTTATTAATTTTTATGACCCATTTGATAGCACCATCGCTTTTATCAGCAAATTTTCTCAATTTAGAGAATGATATTGTTATGATAAATAACAGTAAAGCAGATTGGTTTCATCTTGATGTAATGGATGGATCGTTTGTTCCTAACATTTCTTTCGGTTTGCCTGTTATTAGTCAGATAAAAAAAATTTCTAAAAAACCTTTAGATGTTCATTTGATGATAATTGAGCCAGATAAATATATTGAGCAATTTTATAATGCTGGTGCAGATATTTTAAGTGTTCATTTTGAAGCTTGTACTCACCTAAATCGAACAATTTCTTCAATAAAAAGTTATGGAATGAAAGCAGGTGTGGTTTTAAATCCACATACGAACATTAATGTTTTGGAAGATATTATTTCTGAGGTTGATTTGGTTTTGTTAATGTCTGTTAATCCAGGTTTTGGTGGACAAAAATTCATAGAAAATACATACAATAAAATAAATAAACTTAAAAATTTAATAAATGCAGCTCAATCAAAAGCACTTATTGAAATTGACGGGGGGGTTGATCTCAATAATGCTTTAAAATTAATTGAATGTGGTGCAGATGTTTTAGTTGCTGGAAATACTGTTTTTTCTTCCTCAACCCCTCAATTAACCATTGAGAAACTTAAACAACTGACAAATTAGTAAAGTAAGTTTTAATGCCATTTTTTATTAATGAAAAAAAAGATTACTAAAAAGTCTGCTTTTTTCAATGACCATTGGAAATATTTATTAAAATTCACATATATAAGCATTATTGTTTTTTTTGTAATCACGATTACCTCTGTTTTATTATATAAATTTATACCTCCTCCTATCACACCTTTAATGATTTCAAAAGCTTTTGAAAAAAAAATAGAGGGTAAGCCAATGAAAATTAATTACAAATGGGTTCCTTTAAGTAAAATATCTAATAATCTGATTACTGCTGCTGTAACTTCTGAAGATAATCAGTTTTTAGAACATTTTGGATTTGATATTGAGGCAATTCGTAAAGCTTATGAAAATAATAAAAAAAATACAAAGAAAATAAAAGGGGGAAGCACGATTAGTCAGCAGACTGCTAAAAATTTATTTTTATGGTCGCAAAGAAATTGGTTGAGAAAAGGGTTAGAAGCTTATTTTACTTTTTTAATTGAGCTTCTTTGGTCGAAGGAGCGAATTATGGAAGTCTATTTGAATATTATTGAGATGGGTGATGGGATTTACGGTGCTGAATCTGCTTCGCAATTCTATTTTAATAAACCTGCCAGTAAGCTTATAAAAGAAGAAGCCGCTGCAATAATTGTAATTTTACCAAATCCATTAAAATATAAAGTAATAAAACCATCATCATATATAAACAAACGAAAAAATACAATCCTTGAAAGAATGTCACAAACCGGTAATGTGAAATTTAATTAATACATTATTATTTAGAAAATGCTTGAGGGAAATCAAAATATAAAACATTATACCATCTCAATTTTTATTCCTCATGCTGCATGTCCTTATGAATGTGTATTTTGTAATCAAAAAAAAATATCAGATCAACTAAAAAGCCCATCTTTAGACGAAATAAAAAACATTATAAATAATCACCTAAAAACATTGCCAAATACCAATGCAAATATCGAGATTGGATTTTTTGGAGGTAGTTTTACTGCAATTACATTGTTAGAGCAAGAAAAATATCTTAAACTTGCTTATGAATATTTAATTGATGGAAAAGTAAAAGGAATTAGAATTTCTACACGACCAGATTTTATCAACAAAAGAATAATTTCATTACTAAAAAAATATGGAGTTAGCACCGTAGAATTAGGAGCGCAATCTTTGGACGAAGAAGTATTAGCAAATTCGGGAAGAGGTCATAAAATTGAGGATGTTATAAACGCATCTGAATTAATAAAAAAATCAGGAATGAAACTTGGACTTCAAATGATGTTAGGCCTTCCTAATGATACTTTGGAAAAAGCTAAACAAACTGCGTTTCATATCATTAATCTTCAAGCTGATTGTACCAGAATTTATCCTACATTGGTTATAAAAGACACAGTTTTAGAAAAACTTTATTATCAGAACAAATATAAACCTTTATCAATTGAAGAAGCTGTAGAATGGACAAAAGAAGTATATAATATTTTCTTAAGCTCAAATACCAAAGTTATCAGAATTGGGCTTCATCCATCTGAAGGGTTAACTAGTGGAGACTCGCTTATTGCAGGACCCTTTCATCCTTCTTTCAAGGAATTGGTACTTACTAAAATATGGATGGATTCGTTTTTGGAATTAATGATAGAACATAATTCAAATAAAATTACAATATTTGTAGCTGATGACCAGTTGAATTATGCAATTGGTTATAATTCGGCCAATAAAAATGAGTTTTTGAAAAAATATTCATATGTTCTATTTAAAACTGACAATAAACTGAAAGGGTTTAATTATTATGTTAATTATAATTGATTCAAAATCACCTGAGCAATCAAAGGAAAAGCTCAAAAAATATGGCGATTTAATTGAATTCTACTCATCTAACATAACATACAAAGCGATTTCGGGTCATCCTGATGTATTTTTTTGTCAAACAAACAATATTCTCATTATTGCTCCAAATACTCCTGAAAAATTTCAGCAATTATTGTTATCAAAAGGAATTAATTTTATTAAAGGTGAATCATGTGTTGGTAAAAAATATCCAGAAAGTGCCATTTACAATGCTTTAATTACAGACAATTTTCTTATTCATAATACACAAATTACCGATAAAGTTATCTTTGAAAATACAAAGGAACTGAAAATAATACCTGTGAAACAGGGTTATACCAAATGTAATTTATTAGCTCTGGATAACAATACATTTATTACATCAGATATAGGAATATTCATCACATTGAAGAAAAATGACTTTAATGTACTATATGTTATTCCTGAAAATTTGATTTTACAAGGATTTACCAATGGTTTTTTCGGTGGCACCTGTGGAATTGTTGATAAAACTGTATTTATTAATGGAAATTTGGATTTTTTTCCAGATGGACGAAAAGTACGCAAATTTCTTAAAGGTCTAAAATATAAAATAGTTGAATTATATAATGGACCTTTAATTGATGGTGGAAGTATTCTTTTTATTTAGAGCAAAATAAGCTTTATCTCATATCATTTATTTCAGCACCTGGGAAATCGGATGCTTTAAATGAGAAAAAAGTATCATTAGCTGTTTGATTAGTTATGAATGTTTTAAGGATATAGGAAAATGTTGAACCATTTTTATCATATACTGTAGAATTAACAATCTGTTTTTTTGTTTTGTCAATTTTCAAGCGTACTTTGTGATAAGATTTACTTTTTATTGGTGTCAAGTCAATTGTTTGTAAAGTTTTTCCACCTTCTATACCTTCTTTAATAAATTTGGGTTTAAAATTCTTTTCCCAAGAACTTAAAAGTTTTAATGGATTTGTTATTGCGTCTTCATCAGGTTGTACTGAGTTTATTTGAACCTCGTTTGCGTCTTTAATATATGTCCATACTGTTTTGCCATCGCATATTACAGTTTGTCCGGTAATCTCCAACCTATATTTGTCTCCCTTTAACCAAATTGTACCATCTTTACTTTCATTGGTATTATTGGTTTTATTTTCAATTTTTGAAGTAAAATCAATTTTAATTAGTGGGTAAGATTTAATTTCTGTACTTAAATCATTTAATATTTTTTTTGCTTTAGAATCATCCTGAGCATTTGATGAAAAAACACCAAATAATAAAATGGTAAAAACCAGAATTGTTAACTTTTTCATATTTTTAAGATTTAATTATATTTTATTTTTATTCAAAATCTGTTCCAAAGCAACTTCATCTTTTATTTTTACTTCTCTAGCCTTACTACCTTCGAAAGGACCAACAATTCCAGCTGCCTCTAATTGGTCAATTAATCTTCCAGCACGATTGTAACCTAATTTTAATTTGCGTTGCAATAATGAAGTTGAACCTTGCTGAGAGGAAACAATAATTCTGGCAGCTTCTTCAAATAGTTCATCCCGTTCATTAGGGTCTGAATTTGTATTGTCAGTATTTCCATTGTCTTCAACAAATTCTGGCAAATGAAATGCATCAATATATCCACGTTGTGCACCAATAAATTCAGTCATTTTATCAATTTCTGGTGTATCTATAAAAGCACATTGAACCCTAATTAATTCACTTCCGTTCGATACAAGCATGTCTCCTCTACCTATTAGTTGATCTGCACCTCCAGTGTCCAAAATTGTTCTTGAGTCAATTTTGGAAGCAACTCTAAAAGCAATTCTTGCAGGGAAGTTAGCTTTAATAGTTCCTGTAATTATATTTACTGAAGGCCTTTGTGTGGCAATAATTAGATGAATTCCTATAGCTCTTGATAATTGAGCTAATCTGGCAATTGGTAATTCTATTTCTTTACCAGCTGTCATTATTAAGTCAGCAAACTCGTCAACAACCAGAACAATATATGGTAAATATCTATGCCCTTCATTAGGGTTTAATCTTCGGGAAACGAATTTTGCATTATATTCTTTAATGTTTCTAACTTGTGCATCTTTCAATAAATCATAACGATGATCCATCTCGATACAAAGTGAATTTAATGTTCTTACAACCTTTCTAGTATCCGTAATAATTGCTTCTTCAGAGTCAGGTAGTTTTGCAAGAAAATGCCTTTCTATTTTTGAATAAAGTGTAAGTTCTACCTTTTTGGGGTCAACAAGAATAAATTTAACTTGAGATGGATGTTTTTTATGAAGAATTGACGCTATAATTGCATTTAATCCAACAGACTTACCTTGTCCTGTTGCTCCAGCCATTAATAAGTGAGGCATTTTTGTTAAGTCTGCTATAAAGCATTCATTAGCGATAGTTTTTCCAAGAGCAATAGGTAATTCAAAAGTACTATTTACAAACTTTTCTGAAGTAAGTATCGACTTCATAGAAACAATTTCCGGCTTTCTATTGGGAACTTCAATACCTATAGTTCCTTTTCCAGGAATAGGAGCAATTATCCTAATTCCAAGGGCAGAAAGACTTAATGCAATATCATCTTCAAGGTTTTTTATCTTAGAAATACGAACCCCTGGAGCAGGGATGATTTCATACAATGTAACAGTTGGACCTATTGTTGCTTTAATTTTATCAATTTGAATGGAATAGTTGTTTAGTGTTTCAACAATACGATTTTTATTGGCTTCAAGTTCATCTTTTTGAACACTTATGGTATTACTTCCATATTCATCTAAAATATCTGTTGATGGTTTCTCATAACTTGATAACTCTAAAGTAGGATCGTATTCGCCCTTTTCATTTAATAACTCTGATACAGCGTCAAATTGCGTATTTGTTTTATCTGGTTCTACAATTGGAACTTCACTTTCAATTTCTTTTTCATCAGTTAATATTGAATTTGCAAGATTATTATTTGTATCTTCTATTGTAAATTCAACTTCATCTTTTTTTGGTTTGAAGTTTTTTCCATTTTCAATCACTTCAAAATCAAATGCCACATCTTCTTTATTGTTTATTCCCTTTTCAATGGTGTTATCTGTAGCAAAAGATTCGTTTTTATATTTATTAACCAATGCAATGTTATCAATATTTATTTCATCTTCTTCAAAGTCGTCTTCATCTTTAGGCTTTTTTCTGAGCACCCATTTAAAAGAAAAATTGTAAACCAGAATAAGAAAGCCTAACATCGAAAAGAAAAGCAAAAGTGCAGTTCCGATAAAGCCTATGATTCCTTCTAACCATAGATTAGATTGGTATCCAAATATTCCTCCTAATTGCAACAAATTTTCTGATCGAAAAACAAAAGCAAAGAAAATAGAAGTCCATATTAAACCAAAAAAAGAATATTTATAAGTTTGCCAAATTGGAATAATTGATACTTTGATTAATAGTCTGATTCCAGTGATAAAGAATAAAAGAACAAAGAGATATGATGCAACTCCAAACCATTTCTTAATAAAAACATTGGCGATTAAGGCTCCAAGCCGCCCCATCCAATTATTAACTTTAACAGAAGAATTAAAGAGAAGTTTAAAAAAAGAATCATCCAGAAAATTATAGTCTTGTTTCCAGGTAATTAAATAAGACGTGAAAGACAATAAAAGGAAAGCAGAAAACAAAATCATTGTTGCTCCACATATCTTACTAAATCGCTCGTCTTTAAATGAAGAAAAAATAGATTTTAAAGAAAATAAGGGTTTTGAGTCGTTTTTAATTTCTTTTTTTTCTTGTTTTTCCTGATTTTTTTTTAGGCTATTTTTTTTGATTTGATTTGTTTTTTCAGACATCAAATTATAAAGTTTCAACTGGCAAATTTATAAAAAAACCTTTATATAATTAATGTATGATTTTATTTTGTTTATAAAAAAACCTCACCGTGCTTAGATGAGGTTTAAATTTGATGTATAAAGGTTTTATTTTCCAGTATTTAATAAATATTTAATTCTGGTTTCTTTGTCTTCAATATCTTTTTGATATCCTGCTGTAGGTTTCTCAAATTCAGTATCTTTTATTTTTTTCTTTTTAATTTTTGTAGCTGTAAATTTAATAGGAATACCTCTGGCAAAAATCGTATATTCCAGCATCAAACCATTAATAACTCTAAAATCCTGATCTATATAAATGTTTTTATTTCCTAATGCTTCAGTATAATAAATTGTAAGTGGAACATCCACATACGTACCGGTAGTTGCTTCTTGATAATTTATTGTTAAAACAGCTATTTTACATAAATAACCTTTAATCATTTTTGTTGAGTCTTGTATCGCAAATTTGGGAGTTGTCGATTTTTTAGCTAAATTTTCCTCAATTTGTTTTGTAGTAGTTTCTATGAAGAATTTATTCTCTCCAACTGAAAGTAATTCAAAGTAAGAAAGGGTACCTAAATCAACAATTTTGCTTTGAGATACTGGAGTTGCTTTAATTTTGGCATCAGTTTCCCACAATTGATATGTAATATCTGATCTTAATTTATTCCCTTTTATAAAAAGAACCATTTCTGTTGGGAAATTTTTAAGGAAAGCTTTATCCTGAATAGTGTAAGATAATTTATAAGTTATTGTTCCTTCAAAATTTTGAGCGTTAGCAAAAAGGCTTCCTAATAAGGCTACAAATAAAAAGAATCGTCTCATTTTACCGAATATTAATTATTTTTTGGTTAAAAAAAACAGTATTTAAACTCTATAATATAAATTTATACGTTGTTTTACAATAAAAAGTATACAATATTATAA
>DYDE01000204.1 GCA_020718065.1 Marinifilum sp.
ACAAATATTCACATCACTATGCCATTGTGTCACATCCGCATGCATAATATTCACATCCGCATGCATAATATTTAAATCCGGTATCAATATATTCATAACAAATATTCACATCACTATGCCATTGTGTCACATCCGCATGCATAATATTCACATCCGCATGCATAATATTTAAATCCGGTATCAATATATTCATATCGACATGCAATATATTAAGCGAGGCTATAGAAATATTCATTTTACGATCAATTTTCAGAGATACCCCCATGCTATATTTCCCTATAAACAGCAGTTTTATATATTTGCCTATCAAAAACAAAACATTATTAAGCCTTCACAAGCATAAAACAAACCTAACATGCGTCTTTGCTTCTTTGCAAGAAATAATGAAAAACGTTTATATAGCGTCTTTGCGCCTTTGCGAGAAATTGCAAATTGTTTATTGCGTCTTAGCGCCTTTGCGAGAAATATTAAATTGTTCTTTTGCATCTTTGCATCTTTGCAAGAAATAATTACTAGAACAAAACTCCAAACTTTTAATCCTTAATTATCAATAATCTATAAAATATTTTTAATAAAACTAAAAAAATAGTTGCATAACTAAAAATATAGTTGTATGTTTGTATTGTAATTTTAAAATAAAATGGAAATCATACATTTATATAAAAAGGTTCTTTTCATTACAACATTTCTGTTTTGTTTTTTACATAACAATATCCTTTCTGCTCAAAACAGCATTCAGATAGAATCTCTAAATACTTTGATGGATAGTTATAAATACAATGATGCTATTAAACTTGCAGATACCTATTTAGCTTCAGATAGTACTAATTCAAAAATTATATATTACAAAGGAAAAGCACAATCAGCAATTTATTTATACCGCAATGCTATTATTTCATACACCAAAGCATATGGTTTCGATTCATTAAATATAGATTTTCTTCAGGAAATCACCAAAACATATCAACTTTTGGGAGACGATGAAAAGGCGATTAATTATTGCAGAAAAATAATCGACCTTCAACCAGATAATTATTTCTTTAAAGTTCAACTGGCTAATATCTATTATTCAAATTTAAATTATATCGAATCGAAAAATACGGTATTGCCAATATTTATCAACGATACCAGCAATATTTTTATTGTTAAACTGATTGGAAATTGTTATACTGAACTAAAAAAGTACGATTCAGCCATTTATTATTATAATAAAGCAATAGAACTTATGCCCTTTGATGCTTTTATCTGTCAGAAACTTGCAAACCTTTACATAAAAACGAAAGAATATGACAAAGCACTTACTATAACTGACAATTATTTAAAAAAAGATGCCAACAATGCTGATGTACTGCTATTAAATGGATATTGTTTATATTTATTAAAAGATTATTTTAAAGCTGTTGATCAGTTAAAACGATCAAACGATCTGAGAACAGAAACAAAATTTCTGTATAAGTATATTGGACTTAGTTTATATAAGCTTGAGTTTTTTGGAAGTGCAGAAAAATACCTGACACTTGCATTTCAAAAAGACACTACTGATGCAGAAATTTGTTTTTATAAAGGAGTCTCTACATACAAATCGCTCAATGCCGATACTGGTCTTTTATATTTAAACAAAACGATGAATCTCATCATGCCAACCACTCAATTTCTAACAACAGTTTACTTAGAAAAAGCAGAAGCATACAACCATTTATCAAAATACGATACAGCACTTCTGATGATAAAGAAAGCTTATGAAGTTGATTCTACTAATTCAACGGTGATATTCAGAATGGCATATCAATATGATTCATGGATGAATGATCAGAAGCAGGCAATTGTTTATTATGAAAAATATCTTAAAATGCAGATATTGCTAAATAATGCAGCAAAAGAAACTCCAGTTTCTGAATCGACCATATCTTTTGTAAATGGAAGATTAGAAGAATTGTACAAAAAAGAAAAATCTTAATCTTAAATACAAGCTCATGAAAGAACTAACAAAAGCAGAAGAACAGGTAATGCAAGTCTTATGGAAAATCGAAAAAGGATTTGTAAACGATATACTTGAACATTTTCCTGCCCCAAAACCTGCATACAATACCGTATCTACAATTGTAAGGATACTCGAAAAGAAAGGTTTTATCGATCACAAAGCATATGGTAAAACGCACGAATATTTCCCTGCCGTTTCTAAAGATTCATATACAAAAGATGTAATGGGTGGATTAATGAAAAACTATTTTAATGATTCGGTAAAACAGGTGGTCTCCTTCTTTGCAAAAGATAAATCTTTAACAATAAAAGAAATGGATGAGATCATACTTATGATTGAAAAAGAAAAACAAAAAATATAATAAAATAATTATGGAAACCTATATTTCATACATACTAAAGTCTTCTTTAATTCTTACTGTTGTTTATTTATTATACCAGTTGTTAAAAAACGATAAGAATTTTATGAGAAACCGCTTTTACCTGATTACTGGCATGCTGCTTTCATTTATTCTGCCATTAATTAATTATACTCCGTCATCACAATCTGTAGTTGTTTTACCGAATGCTGTTCTTTTAGATCCTATTATTGTAACAGCAGGCGATATAACAACAATAAAACATAACAATATTGATATTTTCTGGTTGTTGATATTCATTTATCTTTCAGGGATTATCACTCTTATGATCAGGGATTGTTTTCAGATTTACAAACTTATCCGTCTTGCAAAACGCGCAGGTATTACCAGCAAGCATGGTTATAAGTTAGTATTGACCAAGGAAGCAGCTTCTCCCTTTTCATTTTTCAACTTGATTTTCATTAACAATCAAATCAGTGAAGAAGATGCTAAAACAGTTCTGACTCATGAACAGGTACATGTTAGGCAACGACACTCCATTGACGTGATATTAATGGAAATTCTTGCCATTTTACAATGGTTCAATCCAATAGTTTGGTTTTACAGGATTTCGATTCGCGAAGTTCATGAATACCTTGCAGATAGGACAACCTTGCATCGTGGCGTAGAAAAAGTAGGTTATCTTCAATTATTATTTGCCATGGCTTTGAATGTGAAACCTGCTGATGTAACTAACAATTTTTGTCAAACTAAATTAAAAAGGAGATTAATTATGATCACCAAAAATCAAAATGTCCGGTTTTCGGCATTAAAATTTGCTTTAATTATACCTGTGCTTGCAATGTTTATTTGGTTGGTTTCTTGTAATAGATCAACAAAAGAAAATAATGAAACAGTGAAAACCAATACAGTGGAACCAACTGAAGTTCCACCACCACCACCTCCTCCTCCTCCCCCTGATGCACCTGTAACTGATAATGAGGAAAATGGTAATGATAAAGTCTTTACAGTTGTTGAAAAAATGCCTTCATATCCTGGTGGAGATGAAGCCAGAATAAAATTTCTGGTTGAAAACATGGTGTATCCTACAGAAGCAAAAGAAAAGAATATTCAGGGAACTGTTTATGTAACTTTTATTGTAGCAGCTGATGGGGCTATTACTAATGTTAAAGTCTTGCGAGGGATTGGGCTTGCATGTGATGAAGAAGCAGTGAGGGTTGTTAAAATGATGCCTAAATGGAATCCCGGAAAACAAGATGGGAAAAATGTAAGTGTACAATTCAATTTACCAATTAAATTTAAATTAAGTTAACTCACAAAAACAGCAGCTAATCATTTGTATTAGCTGCTGTTTTTATTTTCCTTCTTATAACAATTAATATTTTACTTTATTGTTTTATTAAATTTGGTTACATAAACATCTTGTCCTAAGTAAAATTAAGCAATATAAAATTCTTGTTATTGATTTTATAGATATTGGAATAAAGCCGCATGACATAGTGAATATAATATGTTAGGTTTTTTCATATCTTGGTATTGTTATGTGTTTTGAAAATATTACTAACGATTATATAACTTAACAGAATCAATAAAAACTATTGGCTGTATAATTGACATTCCATTTTTTATATAAGATGTCTTACGAAGCAACCTAATCATTTCTTGGCCAGAAATATTTGGATGTAATTGCCAACCAAGAGCTAAAATACCAACCAAGTAAGGCTCTGCCCAACTTAAACCGCCACAACCTGTATATTGGTAAGAAAATGCACCTTTATTATATTCTTCCGCTGTAGTTCTATATGATGCTGGAACAAATATTTTGGTTGAATCTTCTATATTGAAATCAATGCCAGGATAACCAAAAGTACACTTTGAAATATCTTCAGGATAATTAAAATCATAGTAGCAAGGATTGGTAATTCCATGATCTTGGTTGCAATCTATTACAAGAATCCCTGCATTAATAGCTTTGTTATATGCTGAATCCCACATTGAATTATTTTTTGTAAAAAGAGTGCCAGGACCAGACGGTGCTGCTGAAACAGAAACAGCCCTTATTTTTTCCCCCTCTGGTAATGAATTATTTTTTTCTATTATCCAGTTTAATGCATCTGCATAGAATTTTGCATCGTTAGTCCAGGAAGGTGCAGCTACATAATAAATTTTAGCATCAGGGGCGGTTCCAATAAAATTCCCAACTAAAAGACTTGCTACAGCAGGTCCATGCATGCTCGATTTATATGAAGGTGTGTGACAACCAACATCATAATATTCAATGATTTTTTCAAAAAATTCAGGATGGTCTAAGCATATATTTTGATCAATTATTGCTACTGAAACACCTTTTCCGGTGATTCCTTGTTCATGTAAACTATTAACCCCCAAACCTGGATTTTTGCCATTATCCATTACTGACTTTGCATAATCTGCATATTTATCAGGGAATATTGTTTTTTCATTAAACCAGAATGTTTTAATCATTGAAGAATCTAATTGAGATTCTATTTTTCGTAAGTCCTTCCATCTAATGTCTTGATATGGTATAACTGATGATATTTCTGTAATTTTCTGAAACCCTTTGTCTTTTTTACATTTTATAAAAAGAAGAATAATAGACAAGAAACCAAAAACGTAGATAAGTATTAGTTTTGAACTTATTTTTTTATACATATAAATATTTTTTTATAGAGTAGTTATAATTTAAACAATAATTTAAAAAACAAATTATTACTATTATACTTTATTAAATTTAGCTACATAAACATCTTGTCCTAAGAAGAATTTCGCTATATAAAATCCTTGATTAAGTTCTTGGATATTAATATTTGTTGGGGTGTTACCAAAAACTTC
>DYDE01000048.1 GCA_020718065.1 Marinifilum sp.
CAAAACCTGTTTCTCCACCTAATTGAATATCAAGAAATATTAAATGAGGTTTCTGCAAGTTGATAATTTCAAGAGCACTTTTGCAGGAATCAGCTTCCCCTATGATTTCTATTTCCTGATGGTTTTCCAAAAGCTTTCTTAGGTTAACTCTGGCCAACCTTTCATCATCGACTATAATGCTTTTCAGATTTACCATCTTTATGTTTGAATGTTATAAATTTCGATACCAGCAACCACCCATCCATTTTCTTCTTTGAGCGAAAATGAATAATTATCCTGATAAAACAAAGCAAGCCTGTTTGTAATATTTTCTATTCCATTACCAGTTCCATCCTTATTTTTATTGTTAAGAGGATTTTCATATATTAATTTGCCAGTATTTGAAACATTTATCAATAGCCTCTTATTAGATAATTTAACTAATAGGTGTATTTGCAATTTTTGTTCATTTGACAAGATGCCATATTTAACAGCATTTTCAATTAAGAGGTGAATGACAAATGAAGGTATTAGTAAAGTTTTTGTAGTTTCTTCAACAGATATTTCATATTCAAATTTATCTTCAAATCTTATTTTCTGAATTTCTAAATATTTTATAATAGCTTCAACTTCATTTTCAATTGAAATAGTTTGATTTTGTTTGTTCAATGTATAACGATAATATTCCGACATTTCTATAACCAGTTTCTTTGCCTTAGCAGTATTTTCGTCTATTAAGGCATGGATGGAATTCAGTACATTAAATAAAAAGTGTGGATTTATCTGGTAACGGAGCATTTTTAGCTGAACTTCTTTTGTCAATGTTTCTGCTTTATAGGTTGCAACTTTTTGCTTGGTATATTGAAACCGAAGATGAGTAAGGTAGTATGTCATAGAAAGTAGTAAAAAATACACAAAACCTCCAATAGAATATAATATTAACATATCAAGTGTAATAGGTTGAACGTTCATACTCAAAAAAATAATTTTAAGCAGATAAGATATAACCTTAACTAAGCTTGGCCCACAAACTGAAAATATAATGATGAGTGATAAAAACAATAAAGTATGTTTCTTTTTTAATGCCCATTGATAGCTATATATTAACAAGGAAACAATTGGTAAGAAAGAGAGGAATTCAAACAGATGATTTATCAGGATAAGTTTTGTCTTATCAGGCTGTGCCGGAGTCCAAACCAACCAGTCAAATGTTCTGATTGTTGTCATTAACACTAGTACAACAAGCAAATTAAAAAAATATTGGTGTTTCGAATAAATGTTTTTTAACATCTAATAATTATTTGGTGTAAAAATATGTTTTTTATATAAGAATCCTACAAAAAAAATCATATAAAATATCATGTATAAACGCTATGCACTTTGTATAAATTGTAATTTTTATTTCTAACCTACCCGGTTGTTAATCCTGACAAGAATAAAAAGCGTAATTTAAAATTACGCTTTTCAAATCATCTTTTATTGGTCTAAATTTAGTATATAGACTAATTTGTCATCCTTAAGTTTAGTTACTACAGGACATTAAAAGATTTGGTTTATTTTTTATCAATCAATATAAATCTTCTTATTAAAAAGTGTTCCATCAATATTTATGTTAAATAAATAAACCCCTTTAGCAATGCCAGTTAAATCAATTGTTAATGAAAAAGTATCTTGATAAGTATTCGATAATATAAGTTTACCTAGAATATCAATCACATTAACAACTATTGTTTTATTTGATAAATTACTTATTGTTACATTTATTTTTCCGCTACTTGGGTTGGGAAATATTTTAATATCCTGATTTTTAATATTTGAATTTACTATTGTAATCACACCACTTGTAGATCTCAGAAATTCGATAGTATTTTCGATGGCTACCCAATAAATATCGCAATTACCACTTATAATCCTGTCAAATGTCATATACTTTCCATCAGGAGTGATGTCAGCAGAATTTTCGTGAGCAGAAGTATTAATAGTATTTCCGAAGTTTTGTGGTGTTGTCCAAGAACCATCGAAGTTTCTGAATGAAATATACAGGTCGTAGCTTCCAAAACCACCTGCTTTTGTCGAACCAAAAATGATATAACTTTCATCTGGTGCCACATAAGGATCTCTATAGCAATTCGTCGCATCATTTATATTGCTTGGTAAAAGTACTCTGGTCTGATAAACTCCTCCACTATATTGTGAGCGGCATATTTTTCCTACACTATTTACAAAATAGATAGAACCATCATTCACAACGCAAGGATGATACTCATCGCCGGTAGAATTTGGCGGAGTTCCAACGTTTACAGAAGCTCCCCAAGTTGATCCTGTTTTTTCGCTATAGTAAAGCTCTGAATTCGTTAATGAAGAAGGTAGATATGAATAATAATAAACCCTGTTCCCATTGGGAGAAAAAAATGTTTCTTCGGCAGAACGGTCTGAGGAGAATGGAGCTATAACAGGACTTGTCCAGGCTCCGTTTAAATATTCTATATATAATGTACTACGGGTAGGCCAATCGCCGATAGCAAAGAAAATTTCGTGTCCTGAAGGCGAGAATGTTATTACTCGTTCGTTCCTTGTTGATAATGAAACTATTTCAGGAGCAAAAACAACCGGTGTATACCCTGGAGGTGTCAGTCCTAAGTATTTATCAGGAATTGCCTGAGAGAAACTCATTTGCATCATAGATGCAAAGATGAAAGAAAGTAATGCTGATTTTTTCATTTTGTAAAAGTTTTTAATTTATAAATTTTTACAAAACAAGCTAGAAGTATTGACATTATCGACCTTTTACGTGTGGATGGACTATATTTTTAGAAAAAAACTCATTATACGGGACTTTTAAAAATTGCTTTTTCTTCGTTGGACTTCAATTTTAAAATCCTCATTTACTAATGTAAACTCCAGTTTTAAAATTTTATCCGCCTCAAAAAATCTAATTTTTAGAAGCCCTATATAGATTGTTTGTTCAATTTCAATATTTAGTGTCAGCAAGAAAACGCCAATAATTTCGTTACTCTTGTTTTGAAAACAGTCGTTTTCCCAAGTAAATTCCTTGATTTTCAAAACTGCGGAAGCCTCATTCTTGACGTTTTCTAATCTGGCACTGAGTTTTCTTGCAAACACTATTTAGACAAACTCATTTGATGTACATATTAAATATTTCATATTTACTAATCTTTAATACACCTAACCGACAATCCGTTTTTTTTTGGAGCCAAATGTTGCCCAAAATCAGGAATATGATTGAATAGAACAAGTACATTAGCATAATCTGGATCTATGCTTGTTGCGTACCACCAAATACCCCAAATACTAATGTCTTGAAATACACCTAAATTGCTCCGAAAGCCTCCGGGTATTCCTGAAAACCCACTTTCATTGGTTGCTCCTGCATTAGGACTATTCCAAAGAGAAGTACAATTTGATTTCATTTTACCTCCACACAAAGTGTCGCTATCAAAATAAATAAATAGGGTTTCCATTTCAGTGAGCGAAGGTACATGCCATCCAAGCGGAGCAATACCTCTACTATCATCTATTGTAAACCAATTATATAACCTGCCGTAAATTGCAACTTTGTTAATATCATTATTATAATTACAATAGGCTCCCGTTGTTAAATTTCTCCATGATGTATTATTGGTAACATTGGGGATTGTATTACCATTACGGTATTTGGTAGTTTTTAGGTTTTCTGCCATCCACCATTGTGTGCCAATTTTTACCACTGAATAATGATTTCCATCCACATCGGTACAAGAAATAAAATCAAAAGGTAGTGTTTGTGATTGGGTGGGAACAATAACAACAATTGTGGCATAAATTCCACCACTGTAACCAGTGATTTTTAATCTGTCACCAGTTGTGTATTGCATGGTATGGTTTGTTAATGTTTCTTCTAATTGCTTTCCTGTAATATAATACTTTGTTTCTAATAATTGAATAGCAGGAGCAGAATCTGAATCAATATTCCTTATATTAGCATCATAAAATTTTGTATTGCTATTACTTATTATTTTTGTTGAATATGAATTTAACCCAGCATTAATTTTAATTAAATATACTCCACAACTTAAACCATTCAGTTGATAACAGTGCTTGCCCGCTATGAGAAACTCTTGTTTTTCAAGTATTAATAAACCTTGTAAATTATATATTGTAATAATAACATTGGCTTTTTCTTCTATGTTAAATTCAATAAAATAATGAGTTATAGACGGATTCGGGTAAATATTCACTTGATTTGGATTGGAATTTAATTCATTCAATCCATCTGAACCCAGAAGATGCAAAGTGTCAGCACCAATGAGAGATAAGTTCGTACATTGGGTGATATTTTCAACTTTAACAGAATCTACTATATTGCTTGCTCCTGAACCTGTAAAATTAATTTTATAATCTTGTCCGAAGATTTTTGTGATTATAAAAATCAATAATAAAAAAGGGATGTTTTTTTTCATTTCAATTTATTTAGACATAGTAATAAGGTTTTTTAGTTTTCTTTTTTACTCAACAATAATTTTCTCCTGAAATATCTGACAATTGTTTTTTTCAATTACCAGCAAATACAATCCTGATTTCAAGGAAGAAATACATATTTTAGAATCTGTTAGCTTTCCTTCTTGCACAATTTGTCCATTGGTATTTAATATTTTATATCTCAGATAACTAACATTAACATCTAAATTTTTAATGGATATTATATTTTCTGAAGGATTTGGAAATATTTGGATTTTATTTTGTTGATATTCCGAAACGTTTGACGTTACAAATTCTCCTTCGTACATGGTAGCAAGTGCAGTATATGGAGAAAAACATTCCATCCCGCCCATAATATAAATTTTATTACCTATTGCAGTACAGCCAAAAAATGTTTTTATGTGAGGCAATGGTGTTATTTCCTCCCATTCATCTGTTTCTGCTTTATATATTAGTATTTTATCTGTACAGCCCTCTTCTACTTGCCCTCCCAAAACAAAAATTTGATTATTTAATACAACAGCCGCTGGTTTAAATACTGGATAAGGAAGATCATTTTTCTGTTCCCAAGTATCTGTTTTTACATTATAACATTCAACGGTTGCAATATTGGTCCAGATATTTGTTTCACTTCCACCGCCACCTATAACATAGATCAGGGAATCTACAATTATAATGGCAGGGTTATTCCTTAAGGAAGGTATTTCTGATTTTTCTGACCAAGTATTTGTTGCAATATCATAGGCTTCGTTCTTTTTTGAAATAATGCCACTGTCAGGATCAATCCATGTATCAAGACCTCCGATCACATAAATTTTATTCTCATATATACCACAATCTATATGTTGTCTTCCAGTGGGCATTGGACTGAGGACATTCCAAATATTGGTTTCCGGAGTGTAAACATAGTTTGTATTTCTAATCGGATCACCTCCTATAGCATATATTTTTCCTCCAACAGCTGCCAATGCAAGGTTTTGCATAGCAACAGGCACATCTGCCTTTCTTGTCCAAGTGTTTGTTGTAGGTTCAAACATATAAAAATGACGAGGCCAGGAATTGTTTGCACATCCCGCTACAAAATATATTTTATCATTTAATGTTACTGCTTCACCATTTCTATAACCTTGTGGCAAAGAAGCTAATTGTCTCCAAACTATTGTTTGAGCATTTAGTGTAATTACCAAAACTAAAAATACCATTAAACTAGAAATTTTTTTCATGACACACTTATTTATTAGACAATGTAAAGCAATAAGCTTTCGATTTTATTTCAAAGTATATTATGATTAGTGGTAATTAATAATGATAAGCAGTAAAAAAGCATTGATAAGTGGTATTATTTTTATTTTTCAATTTTAAGATTTTAAAACAATTACAGTTTATTTAAAAATAAAATGCGATGACATTTTCAGCTTAATAATAAGCATTCATCCCATGCAGGGTCAATGTCTGATAAATAAGAAATAATTGCTAGACCTATTCCTGCAATTCCCAAGAGTAATCCCGGATCGTTCTGTGCTCCACCATTTTTTATACTTCTCCAAGCTTTATATCCAGCCATGCCATCCTCAAATTTAGCCATTTCTAAAGTTCTTAAAAACCAATATTCTGCAGATTCCTTAAATGTATTAATCTTCGTGTATCTGTACATTCTATTGTAAATATGAGCAATCCCTGCAGTGCCATGACATAGACCTGCATCAACTACTGATGTTACATGATCATTTCTCCTTTTTGTAGTTTGTAAAAGTATATCTACTGCTTTGTTTTCCCATAAACGATTTCCGGTGAGCCTCCCTGCCTGATAAATTGCAATTCCAATACCCAGATCCCCATAACACCATGCCAATCGACTATTAATTGGTTTTTCTGTTGCTGTTATTACATTAGGAAAACTAGAATAAAAAATTGATAAATCTAATTGGTTATTTAAAATATAGTTTATGGCACCATCCAGTAATCTATATGTTTTTTCTTTCAAAATACCAATCTCATAAACCTTACTGAGAATAACAACAATACTCGCCATCCCATGCGATAGGGATAAATTACAGATTTCATCCTTTGTAATTATTATATCAGACTTTAGAGGCGCCCATCTTAATCCTCCACTATTATCTAACTCGCTTTTATTTTCTAATTCATTAACCAGTTTCACAAGATAATTTTTGACCCTGGTATTTTTTTTCATCCTGCTTAAAAAATATAAACCAAAGCCTAATGCACCATGTAAATAATCAAAATTTTTATTTTGTATTTCAAAAATCATTATTCTATATAAATAATTATCAAATTCATTGAGCATTTCATTTGTTTGACACTCTATGAAACTATGCATTTCGAGATGTTCTATCATCCATCCAATACCAGATAATCCAAAACAAAATGAGTGATGATACGAATCACTATTTATTGAATCAAAAATATTACTTATTAATTCAAATCCTTTATTATAACTGTTTTGATCATTTAAATATTTATAATGATAAAAATAAAATAATGCAAGTCCGGATTTTCCTCCCATGAGACTCAAATTATTTTCTTCATGAATACATAAATCTAAAGTATCTTTTATTTCATTTAATTTATTAATCATAAAAAAGTAATTTGTTTTATTCTCAAATTTATAAGGTATCATTTCAATTCAAAGTTTATTTATTAAAAAAAGAGTCAGGAGAATTGTTTGAAATATTTTCTTATTCTCCTGACTACATTAAATAAATATTGTACCTATTTATAATTTATAAAATTTCTTTTTAAAAACGAACTTTACCGATATAAACTAAAATTTTAAGTACAATACTTTTAAGTAACATTGACAAGTATTGCAATACTTAATCGCAATACATTTTAACAATAATTCGAATCACACAGTGCCGAATAACACAGATCTGAAAGACATCCATCACATGTATAATGGTCAATAGTGACTGCTGGGCAATTTGGTCCTCCTTCATCAGTGCATCTCTGAGTACCACCACCTTTTACATTGTTCAATTGTGAATCAGAAAAAGAAACAATAGTTTCTTTGTTTAATTTCAACTTTTTGTTAAACACCTTTTTTTTCATAAATTTTAAATTTAAATTGTTAATATTTTGTTTATTAAAATACAATGCAAAACAAATAGCTTTATTTTATATAACAAAGCTTATTGTGATGAATGGTATAAATAAATGATAAGCGGTATAAAAACAAGGATAAGTGATGTTTTATTTTTTTACCATTTTAAGGTTTTTAAAACAATTTCGACTTATTTCAAATGATTCTTCAATGTTTTTTAGATAAACTTTATGGTGAGATTTCATATAATTATCAATTTTGATAATATACTTAATATTTATAATAGAAGATCGGCTTGTTCTTACAAAAAAGCTACCTGGCAGCTCATCTTCCCATTGTTTCATCGTTTTTAAAATAATGTAACTATTGCCATCAGTGGTCTCAAGCTTGGTATAATTTCCAACTGACGTTATTACAATGATCGAACTTATTTCCAAAAACTTTGCAGTACAGTTATTAAGTTTTACGTAGATAGAATCATTATAATCAAATTTTTTTGCATTAGATCTTTTTTTATCAGGGCTTTCCAATATCCTTATTAAAGATTTTTTAAGTCGTGCTGGATCCACAGGTTTTAGCAAATAATCGGTTGCATTTACTTCAAAGGCCTTTATGGCATATTCGTCAAATGCGGTTACAAAAATAACTTTAAAATCTATAGTAACTTTCTCCAGTAATTCAAATCCGTTTTCTCCTGCCAATTGAATATCAAGGAATACAATATCAGGTTTATTTTCATTTATTTGTAATACTGCATCGGCAATATTATCTGCTTCACCTACAATTGTTATTTCGGGAAAATCTTTTAATAAAAACATCAATTCCTTGCGTGCCGGACGTTCATCATCTACAATTATTGCATTAAGTTTATCCATTTAAATTTTCAGATAATTGATTTTTATAATCTTTTATTACAATTTGCGAAATTACCCAATTCTCTTCTTCATATAATTCAAAAGAGAAATTATTATTAAAATATAAAGAGAGCCTTTTTTTTGTGTTTTCTATTCCTGTGTTGGTGCCTTCTGAATTCTTGAGATTCTTTACTAATTTTCCGGTATTACAAACGCTTATTTCAAGGTGACTATTTACCTTGGCTGATATTTTAATTGTTAAAGGTTTCTTACTCGTTTGCAAACCGAACTTAATTGCATTTTCAACCAATGGTAATATGATGAAGAATGGAATCTTTAAATTATATAGCTTTTCATCAATATCATATATTATTATCAACTTTTCTTCAAATCTTATTTTCTGGATTTCCAAATAATTTTTAATGGCATTTATTTCATTCTCAAATATATCTGTTGTACCATTATGAGACAATGAATAACGAAAAAAATTCGATAATTCTGTAACCATTTTTCTTGCTATTGTCTTATCCTCTTCAATCATTAAGCGGATAGTATTTAATGAATTAAACAAAAAATGAGGGTTTATCTGATACCTTAACATTTGAAGTTGTGCTTCGTTGGCAAGATTTGTTGCAGCGATTGTCATTTCTTTTTGCTTTTTAAAATTGAGCCAGTGATTTATAACATAATACAATCCAGTAAAACCGAATAAAGGAGTAAGAAAATACAAATAATTGGCAAAGAAATTTTTATCGAAAAAATATATTGTTTTTTCATAATAAATTGAAAAAAGAATGTTACTCGTTATGTCCCACATCAATGCATAAAGACAACATACTGGGATTAACATATATGCGAATAGCTTTTTGGGTAGAACCTTCTTAATAAATACATAGTTGAGTAAAATAAATAACAAACTTATAGTAAGATAACCTGCAATGGAGTCAAGAAATTGCATTAAAAAAATTTTTTTTAGGGGTATATGAAAATTTGCAACAACCCAGTTTAGTGAGGATATTAAAAACCAAATAAGCATTCCTCCAATTTTGGCAATTTCAAACAGAAATGTTCTTTCAGAAATCTTTTTAAACATCAAACTGATTTTTATGATAATTAATATATTTTGACCGATATTCCAGAGGAGTTAAATTGGTGTACAGTTTAAACTGGTTATTAAATGCAGATTTAGAATTAAATCCGACTTTATAAAGAATTTCGAGTACCGTTAATTTGCTGTAGTTTTCATCTGCCAGCAATTGCATGCTTTCTTTAATACGAAATTCAAGTATATAACCCTTAAAGTTTTTATTGAATGTTTCATTAATTATTTGTGAAAGTATTCTGGGATTAACAGAAATTTCTTCTGCAAGAGATTCAAGGGTGATTTCAGGGTTAAGATATGCCTTATTGCTTTCCATATAAGTATTCAATCTTTGTAAATATTCTCTTTTATCATCTTCCTTGAGTTTGTTGTTTTTATACTTTGTTATTATGTAGTAAACATCAGGGTTCAACAGAATAAAAAACATGATGGTGTTTACAAATAAAAATACGGTTAAAGCAAATATACTTCCTGTATGTGCGCACCAGCTTGGTCGTTTAACAATCATATATATTGCAAAGGAATTTAAATTAACGATCCAGATAATTATAAATCCCAACAATAACATTTGAAGCCAGGTATTATGAGGAGAAATTTTAATTCGCTTATAAAATCCCCTAAAACTGATATTCATTGATTTTAAACTCCATAGTGATAATAGGATATAAACAAAGCTGTGTGCCAAAATCAATATAGTATCGTACAGATCTAAATTAAATTCCCAAATAATAAAATTATCCATCTTTCTATAAACAATCATCAAAAATACAACAACAGCAATAAATGGAATGAAGTGAAATAAGCTATGGTAATTGATAATATCTTTTTTCTTCAAAAAAGAATTGACATAAAAAAAGATGATTGGACCAATGAGAAGAGCAGTTTGCCTTAACAAATAAATCAGTTTATGCCAATCCATAAAATGTTGAAAAGCATAAGTGCTTGTTGAAAAGGAATTAAAAATTTGAATGTTAAAAATTACTAAAAGGATGGCTAGAATTTTGTTTTCCCTTTTATACCCTTTTTTTGTAACAAAAAAGAATAAGCACAATATGGTGGTCAGGAAAAAACTAATGAGTGTTAAAATGGTGAAAAAGCTTAGAGTCATAATAAAGTGGTATGAGTTTTATGTAATTCTTTTCAATTAGTATAGATATGCTTGCAAATATAGATAACATTGCCTAATTATCAGTTTTTGTTAATTTAAATTTGTAAAAATAATTCATTTTCTAAAAAGTACAATTTCAATATGAAAATTTGATTTTTGATACACCTATTATTTTTTCTTATTTTTTATCAATTCTTCAACTATAGGTAGATTTTTCTTATACTCTTCAACATCCCATTTCATTTGAAATGATTCTTGCAAATACTCATTCATCGAAGATAAGCCAACTTCAATTCTCCTTTTATCAACATTTTCAGGGTCTTCTAATGGTTGCACATATTTATTGCCTGTTTTTAAATCTAACCATACTTGACTTCCATATATTTGTTTCTTTCCTAGTCGCAGTGCAACTCTGTCTTCAAGAATTGCCAGATTGCTTGCAAGTGTTTTCCCCTCTTTTACTGCCTCACGTATTATTGGCAGATATTTTTCCTGTGTAATTAGGTCTGCATGTTGAATTACTGTAAACAAAACCTGACTACCATTAAACCCAACATCATCTGCACCTAACCAACCATATTTATCAATGATAGTTGTTACTATTTTCAAATTGATGGTATCTGCTTTTTTTATAGAAAGATTTAATTTCTTATACGCTTCTGATTCTGTTTGTCCATTTTTCTGCAATTCAATTAGTTTAAATCTATACCCCTGATCTGTTTGCCAAACACTGTCCAATAGCAATTTCAATGAATCAGCATTGAACTTCTGTCCAAATGTTATTGGTTTGAAGATTATTATAAAAACAAGCGATAGAATTAACTTCAGTTTCATAGAAAAAAAATTATTTAATATAGTTAGCTTATTTTTAACTACTTCTTGTCATAAAAGTCTGTAAAAATAATTTATTATTTGAGAAGTGGGCAATTTTTTATTTTTTTCTTTGTTTCAAAACTATGCAAATTAGGAAAAGATTTATAATTTCTACAAATTTTTATTTTAGGAGAATGGAAAATAGAATAAAGCCTCATATCATTTGCCTTTTAAATGCATATAGAATATGGTGTACTGAGTATAGATATGTAGTTTTATAAGGTGAAGTCTAACAATGTTGTCGAGATTTGTTAGTTAAAGTAGGTTAAAGCTAAGATGTAAAAATTTAGAAAGAACTCGTAAGTAAAGACCATGTTCATAATATATTTATTATCCGCCAAAGTTAAGTATAAGTGATATTGTAAAGCAATTGAAGTGAAGGCTCACGTATTTTCCAAATGAAATATTCACACTTTAAGAAAAGTTAATAGGGAAAACATTTTTTGGAAAAGGTTATGGTGGTTGGAATATAGGAGTAGCAAAGAATGTGATAGTTCAGGAATATTTGGAGCATTACAAAGATAGTTCAAATAAGAAATACGGGATATAATATTAGAGTAAGAATAAAAATTTTATTTTTTACCTTATTTTTATAAAGATGGATTTTTAATCCATAGTGGTTTATTCTATGACGTTAATATTAGTAAAGGCATAATATTGGTAAATATTTAAATTTTCTTTGTAAGATTAAAGAAATTAAAATTTTAATAATATTTATTTATCAATAAGCCTGATTCTTTTAGTAAAAGTATTGTTACCGCTAATAACTTTTATATAATATCTGCCTCTTGGCTGATTTGACAAATCATAATTAAATATTCCTTCTTTTAGTTTCAGATACTTGTGTTCTTCAACAATAACTCCATTTTCGGTTGTTATCTGAACAAGCACATCCATTGTTTTGTTATTGAAATAGTCCACAGTGGTTTTGCCAATTGTTCTGGTTGGGAAAACTCCAATAGCAGGAATAGAAGATATAGTATCTGCTTTGGGTTTAAAGTCTTTGCTTACCAGAAATCCATAATATATTTCACTGCCAAAATCAGATTCGAAACTTTTAATCATCACACCGCTGGTATCCATGATACGTGCAATACCTCTGCCTCCTTCTGTATTGAACCAAAATTCCAAACCATCACCGGCAGTATCAGAAACTATCAGTTCATAAAAACCTTCAGAAAGTTTTAAAGTATCCCTGTAGTCGGTATTTGCTTTTAATGAACCCAATTTGTGTTCCCCATATTTCTTTCCTACATTATCAGTAATATAATAGAAATTTTGTTCAGGTTGGTTGTTGGTTCTGATATACAAGATGAAATTGTTATTATAAACCGGAGGTTTCACAAAGGTAGAAGTCAGGTTATTATCTTTTTCATATTCATCTTTCTTGTCATTTGGGTTAATAAGATTAACAACAAACTTGTTAATACCATCCTTCATTTCAATTATCCCTTTTAATTCCACTTCAGCAGTTTGATTGAACAATAAATTGCCATTCCAAGTAAATGTTTGCAAAGGAAAACCATTTGTGCTATATTTAATGGTGAGTTTCTGCAAAGCATTTTTTCCATTATTTTTTATTATTATTTTAGGATTGTCACCCACAGGGTTCATTCTTTTATAAATATCTTTGTCGGAAGGAACCATTATGTCTTCAATGCTTACATCATTAGTAGCGTTTATTTTTCCGTATTCTATAAGATAAGAATAAATAAAATAATTGGCAGTAGGATTCTTGGGGACTTTATAGGGTTCCATATTAACATCAACAATATGTTTGCTGCTTGGGTTTACATTAAAATCATAGCATTCTGTTTTTACCATACACCCCGGACACCAGTTTGCCCTGTCGAATATCCATGTTCCTGCCTGAGGAGATAATGGGTTTTTTCCACACTTTTGCCATACATTCTTTCTGCCTGTTAACTTGCCATCAAACATAATTTCCCTGTATTTGTTGCAAAACTCAGCACAATCCTGAAATTCATCCATACCATGACCGGTTTGAACAATGCGAAGTCGGGTAAGATAAGTGTTTTTATCAGTAGTAAATGAAACTGGTATCAATCGTTTTTCTATATCATTCAAAGAGTCTCCATAAGGAAATGTACCTTCGTAAATTTTAGTCATTTTAATTGGCTCTGTTACAGGTTTCCCTTTAATGATTTTAAAATCTAGAGTAACTACCCATCCTCTATCTTTGTTGTCTTCGTAACCAGTATGATTATATTCAATTTCCACACTATCGCGCAACAACATGCTAAAATCAGTTACATCCACATCCCAACTAAACTTCCAATTCTTTTCAAACAACCAACCATATGGGGTAATTAATCTTGCGATCTCATAATCCTTCGAGGTTGCATTTATGCCACCAGTTCTTCTTAAAAAAACATTGTCAATATAATCCCATTCTCCACATTTTAAACTGTCGGGTTTTCGGAGTGTAACTGTAAGAATAATTTTTCGGACAGGAATATCCTTTGAAGGAAATACTCCCCAGCTTTTATAATTGTTAAAACCTTTTGAAGGATCTGTAATCACCATTACTTTATTATGAGTTATTACATAAATGGTGTCTGATCTACCTGCAATACAAAATGATTTTGAGAGAAAAAGTGTTACAACTATTAATAATAAGATACTTTTTTGCATTGGATGTTAAATTAATAGATAAATATAAATATGTATTAATAATAAAAGCCAAACCTACATAAATTTTAAAAATTAACAAATACAAAAAATATTTTTTGTTTAATTATATCTTACGAAATAGTAAAAAACAGCATGTGTTTGCACAAATAATGCTGAAAACTAGGTTTTTAACAAATAATTGCATATATTTGTTTTTTAAGTATTCATTTAAACCCAAAAACCATGAAAAAAACACTTACCTTTTTATTGATAGTATTACTTAGCTTTGGTTTATCAGCTCAAGTGGATTTTCAACAAGATCTCTTAAGTATTAAAAAGCAAGTAAACGCCATTAAATTTGACAATAGTAGGTTAAAAAAACAATTTAATGAATCAACTACAGACCTTAATTCTAAGATTATTTCAGTTGAAAAGTTATTACAGAATGCAAATAACAGTATTAAAACCCAAACAACTACAATTGCAAAGAACAGCAGTGAAATAAATGAAATCAAAGATACAACTAAAACCAGCTTTAACTTTGTTAGTGTGATTGCCTGGGGTAGTTTAATATTATTATTGATTGTTTTTGCTTATATAACATTTATAAAAATGAAGTGGAACAAAACAAAGGAAGAATTGTTTACTAAAATTAATGAATTAAAGCAATTATTAGATAATTTTATAATATATGTCAATGATTCCGTTGATATGAAAATTATTGAAAACAAGAAAATAATGACAGAACAAATGGTATCATCTCAGGTTCTTGTTGAAAAAACAATAAATCTTAATTACAAAACCACGAATGAGAGTTTACAATCATTAAATAGCTTTGTTCAGGAAGCCCAAAAGTCAAATGTTGAGCAATTAGACAATTTCAAAATTGAAATGGAACATCAAAATAAATTGCTAAAAGAAGAATTAAAAGTTGAAACAGCTAAAATACTATTAGATAATAGCAAAAACATAGCTTCATTGAATGAAGAAATGGAAAAACTGAAAGTGTCTAAAAATATTGCAATCAAAACATCCAGAACGAGAAAAGATACCAAACAAGTATAAGTGATTTTTGATTATTAAATTAAGATTTAAACAATTTTAAAAAACCATATTGTTTAATCCTTTATTGAAAATAGTCGGAATAAGGTTCGCATTCAGAGAAATATTGTGTTGGTGTCATTCCTGAAAACAATTTAAATTCGCTTATCATATGCGATTGGTCATAATAACCACTATTGTATGCGAGGGAAGTTAAACTGTTATTATATTCTTTGCCTTTTTGTGCCAATGTGTTTTGAAATCGGATAGTTCTTAGAAACTGTTTAGGCGAGGAGCCAATATGTTCAGAAAAAACTCTTTCGAATTGTTTTCTACTCAGGCAAGCTTCAGAAGCCAGACAATTAATATCAATATTGCCTTTGGTTTTGTTTATCAGCGATATGCTATGTTCAATTCTTTTGAATTCGTATTTCTTTTTGCTTTTTTGCAAACGTTTGATAAGAAAATTTTCTACCAGTTCTATCTTTTCATTAAAAGATTTGGCTTCCATAAGTTTTGATTCGAGTTCATCAACTTCATTTTTCAATATATTCTTCAATGGTACGTTTCTGTTATAAAATTCGCTAAGTGGAATATCAAAAAAAACCATTAATCCTTGTGGATTAAATAATATTGAAAATAAAGAGTATTGTTTTGATATTACAATATCGTAAAATGCTTTTTGATGACCACTCAAGAGAATATTGTCTTCTATTTTTCTGTCCTTATCATTTGTGAAAGGTTTATTGTCAAAATAAAAGAAAAGTTCAGCCAAACCGCTGGGAATTATTCGGTGGGTATATACTTCTCCTTCAGTTACACAATTTTCTATTGCCCAATATTTTCTTACATACTGAGATAGTAGGATTGAAGGATTAGCAATCAAAAAACTCATAATTGTTTTAAAAATATTTTATAATCAGGAATAAGTGTGCACTTTCTTATTCCGGATTAGTTTATTAATTATCGCCGTAAAGTCCAATTTTGTTGCCTTCGCAATCAATAAACAAAGCAAAATAACCTCGACCTTCAACCTGTATTTTGGTTTTGGGTTGAAT
The DNA here is from genome assembly GCA_020718065.1 of Marinifilum sp. Taxonomy (GTDB): domain Bacteria; phylum Bacteroidota; class Bacteroidia; order Bacteroidales; family CG2-30-32-10; genus CG2-30-32-10. The sequence goes on from DYDE01000048.1 coordinate 16,193, forward strand.
TATTTTACATCCTTTTTTCTCAATACTTGCTAAGGTTTCTTCAAGTTCGTTTTCGGCATTGAGGCTCAACAAAATTCCATTAGAAGAGGGCTTAAATCCTTTAGCATAAATCAAAGCACCTTCACCTGTGGGAAAACAAGCCATTTTTTCTTCACCACAATCCACTACTTTTAAGTCAAGTTTTAAAATTGAATTATAAAACAAGACAGCTCTTTCGAAATTTTCTGTTGGGATTTCTACCCAGAAAATTAATTTTTTCATTGTCGCTTTTTTAGTTTAACATTAAATAACATTGCAAAACTACATTCTATCACAAATATGAAATTGGAAAATTGCGACATCTTTAGAATTTTTACAAAAATTGCAAATTAAGCATAATATGTGCAAAAATAAAATAGAAAAGCTTTACAAAACAAATTAAATCATTTTGTATAATTAGAAATAATAAAATAGGTAGTCAATTTGAATAAGAAGCTATGCAAACATTTTTAAATTGTAAAAGCGTTCATTTATTCAACTATCCATGATGAAGAAAGCTTTTTCTTCCAGTTAACAGGATAGAAATTTATTAAAAACATTTGGGATTTATTGATTTTAACAATTTTAAGTTTTGGATTGTTTTTGCAATATAAATACCTCAGTTCAATGTTTTTGCTTACATCTATGTTTGTAAGTTTGTTGTTACCGCAATGTAAAACACTTAAATTAGAATTTTTGCTTATATCTATTGTTTTTAATTTATTGGTGAAGCAATATAATACATTCAAATTGGTATTCTTGCTAACATCTAAGTTCTTAATTTTATTGTTTTCACATGACAAATCAGTTAATACTGTATTCTTTCTTACATCAAGGTTAGCTATTTGGTTATACTGACACCATAAACCTATTAAAGCTGTATTGTTGCTAACATTAAGAGCTGTAAGCTGATTGTATCTGCAATGTAATGTTTTTAATGCAGTATTGTTCTTAATATCAATAGTTACCAATTTGTTGCCTTCGCAAGATAAATTTGTCAGAAAGGAATTGGTGCTTACATCTATTGTTTTAAGCTTGTTGTCTGCACAACTTAGAAATATTAAAGCAGAATTCAAACCAACATCTATGGTTTTAAGTTTATTGCCTTCACAATTTAAGTATGTCAAAGCAATGTTTTTATCAGAATCTATATTTCTTATTTTATTATGAGCGCAATTCAAATATGTCAATGCAATATTTTTGCTTATATCAATAGATCTTATTTTGTTTTTTTCGCATTCAATTGTTATTAAAGCATAATTATTGCTAAGGTTAAGTGATTTTATCTTGTTTCTGGAACATTCTAACTTAGTTAAAGCAATATTCTTACTAATATCAAGTGATTTTATATTGTTTCTTTCACACTTTAATTCTGTTAAATCGACATTTTTACTTAGATCTAAATTTTTGAGGTTGTTGTTGCCACATATTAATTTTGCCAAAGCAAGATTTTTACTAACATTCAAATTTCTAAGTTCGTTTTTGTCACAAATTAAACTTGTTAATAAAGTATCTTTGCCAACATTCAGAATTGTAAGTTTGTTTGAGCTACAATCTAAGGTCATTAAAGAATTATTTTTACTTACATCTAGTTTTAGAAGTTTGTTTTTTCCACAATTAAAATTTATAAGATTGGTATTCTTGCTTACTATTAGAATTGTTAATTGGTTTTCGTTACAGTTTAAATCAGTCAATGCTAAATTGTTGCTAGTATTTAAGGTTGTAAGTTGATTCCATGAACAGTTTAGTTTGGTTAAAGCAATATTTTTGCTAATATCAATGTTTGTAAGTATATTCGAATCGCAATATATTTCTGTTAAAAGAGTATTGTTGCTGATATCAATTGTTGCAATTTGATTATAAGCACAATTCAAACTTGTTAAAGCTGGGCTTTTAGTAAGAACTAAAGTTGTAATTTCGTTGGAACTGCAATATAATACTTGTAAAGTGCTATTATTACTAAATTCAATCGAAGAAATTTTATTTGAGTCACAGTTTAAATATTTTAAAGCATTATTTTTGCTAATATCAATGTTTATAAGATTATTTTTTTCACAATCTAAATAAGTTAATGCTGTATTCTTGCTTATGTCAATAGATTTTAGTTGGGTTTTGTAGCAATTCAAATATGTTAAAGCTTTATTATTGCTAATATCTATTTTAATAAGTGGATTATTGCTACAATACAATTCTGTTAAATTAGTATTCATGCTAAGATCCATATTCGTTAGTTTGTTGTTATTGCATTCTAATTCTTTTAGTGCATAATTTTCGCTGAAATCTAAACTGGTTAGTTTATTATAATTGCATTCTATATGTGTTAATAACGTATTATTACTAAAATCGATACTTGAAAAATCATTGTGGTGGCAATCTAAAAACTTTAAAGCTGTATTTTTGCTTATATCTAGTGATGTAAGTTGATTCCAAGAGCAATCTAAATAAATTAAAGCAGTATTTTTGCTAATATCAATAGTTGTGAGGTAGGAGTTTGCACTACAATTCAGATATGTCAACATAGAAAAAGCTTCAATACCTGTAAGGTTTTCAATAGATTTATTACTGATATTTAACGAATCAAGATACTTTGCTTCAATAAATTGAATTTTATTATCATTGTTTTTATCAACTCCCAGTGCAATCAGTGCAGACATGAAATTTGCATCAGGTATATTTACAATTTGCGTTTTTGCTATTAATACTACAAATAACAAATAAAAAAATGTAATAATCGGTTTCTTCATTTAATATCTATATTTTTATTAATTTATTTCATTATTTAGTCGTTTGTAAAAGCTTTCTTAAACAACAAAAGTATATAAATTTTATATATTATCACTAAATTTTAGAAAAGTATTTGCTGAAATTTATTTAAATGAATTGTTTGTATGTTGTTTGTGTTAGGTGGTGGGATTTTTTCTTGATATAATTGTTATGTGTTTAAGCGAGGTTCAAAAAAGCATTGATAGAAAAGAAAAAAGAAGCTTTGAAAACTTAATTGTGTATTAAAAAAAGATTTTGTAAAATAAATTTTATCTTTTTCTTTTCACTTTACACTTTTATTTTCCCTATATTTTACCTGCAAACCCATCAGGAAATTACGTAAAATCTGATCTTTACATGGACGATATTGTTCCTGACTTGGATTACGGAAAAATGCACTTAATTCGTGTTTACTTATTCGCATATCCACCAAATCAAGTATGTCGAGTATATCTTCATCTTTCAAATTTAAAGCTATTTTTATTTTTCTGAAAACAATATTATTGTTCATTTTTTTCTCGGGTTTTGGTTGATCTCCATTTTTTTTACCACGTTTATGGTTTATCAACCCATTGAGGAATATTGCTAATTGCAAGTCATTTATTCCATTAAAATCAGTATCGTCATCTTTTTTCAGCCAATTACTTATTTCAGCTCTTGTAACTTTATGCTCTGCAAGTGCAAAAAGTTCCATCATATTTGAATCACTCAATTCAAATATATATCTGATACGGCGAAGAATGTCGTTATTGTTCATAATTATATATTATTTTCTATAATTGTCAATTAACATTTTATTTTTTTTAACAAAAACAAAGACCAAGGGTTTAAACATAGAACTTTTTCCACCAATATTGAAAAACAATCAGTCCCCATATCTGCGCAACGCTATCTCCTGGATTATTTGAAAAAACCTTCTGCTTTAGTTTTTTTATTTCTGCAACAGAAAACATTTGCTGTTTTTCAATAAAAGCATCATTTAATAAATCGTCGGTAATCAATGTTTTTAATTCTGTTTGAAACCATTTTTGCAAAGGAACCTCAAATCCATGTTTGGGGCGTTGATATAATTCATTTGGAAGATAGTTCCTAAAAGCATCTTGTACAATACATTTTCTGAAATTATTTCTTATCTTATAGTCAACAGGCAATGAAAATGCAAAATTAACAATTTCATAATCCAGAAAAGGGACTCTAACTTCCAAAGCATTCTCCATCGACATCATATCAACTTTCACCAACATGTCATTTTGCAAAACCATATGCATATCAGTATATAAAACTTCATTAAAGCTCCCTTTGGGTTTAATGTTTTTCAAAATTTCTGCTTTTCTTTGCTTGTAGTTATTGTTATCAATTTTATTTAACAATAAACTATCAACTTCTAATTCATCAGAATAACCACACCATCTCCAATAGCGTTCTTTCTCATTCAGACGCATTCCTTTTCCAAATCGAACAAGTTGTCTGTTAATATTAGCGAATTTATTATTTCTTGATTGTGGAAATTTGTTTAGAAGTGGGGTTCCCCATTTTATTAGATTTAATAAAATTCCTCCCCTTCGTATTTTAAATTCTGCCGCATGTTTATTGTATCCAGAAAAAAGTTCATCAGCACCATCTCCTGAAAGAGCAACTGTAACGTGTTTGCGTGTATGCATACTCAAAATATTTACAGCCAATGCTGAAGAGTCAGCATAAGGTTCATCGGTGTAATCTAGGACTTTATGTAGGTTTTCGTACAAATCATTATTACTCAGTTTAAATACTGTATGGTTGGTTTTATATCTTTTAGCAATTAATTCAGCATACTTTGTTTCATCAAAAAGAGGTTCATCTTTATAACCGATTGAAAAAGTATTTAATTTATCCACATATTGTGATGCCATAGCAACAATTACTGAAGAATCAATACCTCCACTTAGAAAAGACCCTAAAGGCACATCTGCAACCAATCTTCTTTTAACTGACTGATTAAGGAGATTAGCTAATTCTTTCTGAGCATTTTCATAGGAAAGAGTGGTGTAATTACCCTGATTTACATAAGGAATTTCATAAAAAATTGTTTTCTTTATGGTGTTATTCTTTACTTCAATATAAGTGCCGGGTTGAAGCTTGTAAACATTTTTAAAAATACTAAATGGTGCTGGGATATAATTTAACTGTAAGTAGCTATATAACGATTCGTAATCAATTTCTTTTGGAATTCCATAAGCAAGTAAAGCTTTCATTTCGGAAGCAAAAACCAAAGCATTTTCGTTATTATAAATCAATAAAGGTTTTATACCCATTCTATCACGGGCAATAAATAATGATTCTGTAATATTGTCATAAATAGCAAAAGCAAAAAAACCATTTAGTTTATTTAGAAATTCAGCTCCTTCGTGAATATATAAAGAAAGCAATACTTCAGTGTCACTTTGGGTAAGGAACTCAACCCCTTTTTGTATTAAAGTTTCTCTTAATTCCAAGAAATTATAGATTTCTCCATTGAAAACAATAGTATATCTTCCGCTTTTATCGGAAAAAGGTTGCGAAGCAGCATCAGAAACATCAATAATCGAAAGCCGAACATGACCCAAAGAAACGTTTTTGTGTAAAAACTTACCATTAGAATCCGGACCTCTTTTTATTATAGCATTTACTGCATTTGAGGTTTTGGATATAAAAGTTTTACCACTTTCATCAAATGCATATACGCCAGTAATTCCGCACATTATATTATAGAATGTTTTTTATTTAATATTCAACAAAGATAAAAGTAATAATTTAACCAGAATAATTATTAAAGAATCTATCTCTTGCAGGAATTTTTTTGAGTTTTTAATGAGAAAAATATGTTTCTTTAATAATATTTAAGATAAAGCATTTTAGCTAGTAATAGATTAAAAGCCAGAATTCTTATTCATAGAATTCTGGCTTAAACATTTAAAAATTAAAAAAAAATGAAAAATCTTTGTAAACTTATTTCTTCACTATTTTATCCATCACTCCCTGTACACTAACATCAATTTCTTCTGCAATTTTTTGATTTACCATACTTGGTACAGTAATATTATGATCTTTAAGCTTTATTTTAAAATTACTTTTTAATGAAATAACCCCATCTTTTACAATAATTGTTGCTGGAATTGAACGTTCCAGTTTTACTCCATGGATATCCAGTGTGCCAATTGAATTAACCTTGTATTCACCATTTTTAGTAATATCATATTCGCCTTCAATCTTTCCTTTAAAAGTTCCATTAGGAAATTTTGAGCTTTCCATATAGTTTTCATTGAAATGTTCCTGCATCAATGCTTTTTCAAAAATAAAAGATTTAATGGGGACACTAAAAGCAAAAGCATTCTTTTCGAAATCAATCACAGCAGCAGCTGCTTTATTTGTTGCAAAAATATTTTCAAGGGCTGTCTTAGAGAAAAACATAATTGTTGTTTCTTTTGCCGAATATTTATTTTGCGAAAAAACTGTAGTAACAGCTATAATAATAAATGTTCCTATTAATAATAATCTTTTCATAATTTATTTCGTTTATATGATTAATAATTAAAATTTCTATAAATTAATCAATAATCATACCAATTTGGAATGATTCTAATTAAAGTTGTATTAATTTTTACTTTGTACAATTGTAAATTGTCTGTTCAGGTTAAAACCAAAGTGAATTTCTCCTTTAATCCAATTATCTGATGTTTCGGTAATAAAACCTTTCTCTACAATACTACTTGCATTTGTAAAATGCAATTGAAAAATATGCCCCCCAGTATCAATATCGAAACCAATACCCAGACAATTTTTCATACTTTTTTCTGTTTCAGTCATTCTTGGTGCAGGAATAGTGTAATAATATTCAGCAGTAAAAGCAACTCTGTTGGTAAGTTTAATTCTTCCTGCTATACCAAGTGCTGGTATTGTATTTCTATCTAATTCGGTTTTAATAAGATTCTTATGAATTACAGTTGGCATTAGTTGTAATGAAAAGAAATCATTAAATTTTCTTGCAATAAGTAATTGATTGCAATATGTTAATCTGGATGAAAAATAATTTTTTCTGTCAGGTTCCGCCCATTTCAGAGAAGTGAGTACTATACTACCAAAATAATCAATGGTTAAAGGAAAAGATTTTTTTCCTGAAGATTGACGAAATAGAGCTATCTTAGTGTAACCATCAAAGTTCTTCTGTATAGTGCTTCTTCCATATCCTATGGTCATAAATTTTGTTAATCCGTATTCAAGTCCTAGGCGTTCAGAAGCCTGATCTAAGCCAAAGAACTCATAAGCATCGCCTTTTAAAATTCCAAATCGATGAGATATTCTAAACTCAAGAGTACCAAAAGGAACTCTTTCAACAGATTGACCATTAATAACCCTGGTGCCTTTGAATGTGGCATAGGTGTATTCTTTTGTGTCATTATTATTCAAATTAAGCAAAGAGTCTAAATCATCCTGAGCAAAAGAAAATATTGGCAATAATGTTAAAAAATAAATAACTAAAATGTTAATTTGTTTCATTTTAAAAAAGTATTTAATTGTTTTGTGAACCTTTTCTTATCCATATATCAACTTGGTTTATTTTGCAGTCTGACAATTTGGCAGTTCCTTTTGGCATTGGCGAAAACCCAGATAGTTGTTTTATTGTTCCAAGTAATTTTCCATTATCAGCTTGTGTTTTCACATTTGAATAGCTGCTTAAATCTACACCTCCTCCTGCACCACTCCCTTGATGACAGCTTAGGCAACTTTCACTTATAATGGTTTTTATAGTTCTGGAATAAGTAATATTAGTTGTGTCGCAATTATTTGTGATATTGGGATATAAATACTCTTCGCTGTCATTATAGCAACCATATAGAGCTATTCCAAAAACAAAAATTGTAATGGTTATTTTCATTATATTGTTCATGACTTTTTTCTTTTAACTTTTACTTTATACCTCTATGACTTATAACTTTTCCCTATTTATTAATTAGGAGCTCCGGCATTTTTCCATATTCTTATTTGGCTGATCTTGCAGTTTGTTAATTTGCCTCCAGGCGGCATAGCTTTTGGTTGTCCGGTATTTAAATTAATGGAAGTCCATAGCTTTCCATTGTCTATTTGAGCTTTAATATCAGAATAAGAAACTAAATAAATACCACCCGAAGGAGAAGAACCACTATGGCAACCCTGACAAGAGTTGACTATAATTGGAGAAATGATTCCAGCAAAAGTAACATTTGATGTATCACATATACAAGAGTTATCATTAGTCGCTCCTTCGTTAATCCAACGTTTTAACAAATCAATCTGATTTTGTGTTAAATGTGTATATCCTGTTGGTGGCATAGGTTCTTCTGCACCAGCTAATAATACTTCAATAAGTTTGCTATTGTTTGGGTTGTTAGGTTTTACTAATTCTTCATCAGCCATTATTGATGAATAATTTGTTAAGTTAATATCTCCTGCGTGAGTTATTCCATCATGACAACCAGAAAAAGCACAATTAGAAAGTAGGATAGGAAGAATATCCTGATTAAAGCATAATTTATCAGA
>DYDE01000205.1 GCA_020718065.1 Marinifilum sp.
CGAGGAATTCATTGATTAAAAGACTATCAGGTTTTTATTCATAATTAAAATTATTCTGTTTATATTTATTTTACTACTAGCTTACAATTATAATTAGTATTATTTCCACTTATTTTAACCAAGTAAACTCCGGTAGCAAAGTCTTTTTTACTAATTTTAAATACATCTTGGTTGGTAGTATTAAAATATATTGTTTTGCCGGTTATATCATTAATTGTAATTTGTAACAATTGATTATCCTTATTATCAAAAGCAAGAGTGAATTCACCATTGTTAGGATTGGGATAAATTCTTAAACTTTCATTTGTGGGGTTCGTTTTTTCTGAAATTGCCACGTTACCCGTGTAAGGAATTGCAAAGCCTGTAACCTGTTTTGTCCAATCTTGTATATGTGTTAATTCACCAGTGGTAATGTTTACGGTATATAAGCCGGTGAAACCTTCCATAGGACACAAAGCATAGTAAAGGGTGTTGGTGGTTTTGTCAAATTCCATATCCTGCCCATAGGCAATGTCGATATTTAGTGTTGCAATCTCGGTAAAAACACCAGTAAATTTGTTGATAGAATAAAACTTATCCTCATTTATTTCAGTACAATAAAGGTTCCCATTTACATCACAGGCCAGGCTTATAGGGGTACCTTCAAGTGTAGAATTACCAATTGCTGTTGCAACCCCTGAATTCGTATCTATTGAGAATAAACGCATGTCAGAACCATATGTTTCGTTTCCAACCCCATATAAGGTTGATGAAGCATCATCGTAGCTCAGTCCGTTGATTGTTGCATCAAATACCCCGATAGCAGTAGGAATTCCTGTGAGAATATCAACTTTATAAAGGGTGCCATTATAATAGGGGTAATCATTTCCCACATACCACTCCCCATTTATCCAGGTACCTGCGGAAACAAAAATTGGCAGTGTCGATTTTCCAATATTATAAAAGGTTTCAGGATCTTCAAGGGTAAATTTTACAGCCTGGAATCCGCTTGTAACTCCAAAAATAAAGGTGCCTTCAACAATATTGCAAGTAGAAACGATACTGTCATTATAAGGATCTAAATCCCCAGGATTCAGAACTTTCACCTTTGTATTATACAATCCCAATGCAGCAGTCCATTCGGGAAAAATAAACTGTGCTGATTCCCCCGGGTTTTGGTTGGTAACATTAATTGTTTGGCTATATACATTTGTTGAACCATCATTGATCGTCATTTCAACAGTATAAGTCTGGCTAAGTGTTCCATGGTTTTTGATCGTAGCTTTAGGTATAATTTGTCCAGGATTGTTTGCTGGTGGAAAATCGAGCGAAACAATGGCAATATCATCCTCGGGTGCGAAAATAGTAGGACCAGTAACATCGTCGATAAGCAAGTAGTTCCCATCATCGGAAAAAGAGCGGATAGCTACATAAATATTTTGGCCAATATAAGCCGAAAGATCATATGTTTTTTGTATCCAGTCAATACCAGGATCGGGTTCGGTAATTAATAGCGTAAAATCTTCGGGGTTGTTCCCTGTTGTTGAAACCATGATATCATAAGGTTCAGGAAATGGGGGCCACCAGCTTTTGATCCATAATGATATTGAGTCGTTACCTGCGGTAATGCTAAGTTTTGGTGTCACCAGATAATCATCGTGAGCAGTAACTGATGAATAATACATAATTGCAGCATCCCCATCACCTGAATGAGGTGTAAGATTTTCCCGATACCAGGTTTGTGCATCTCCGTTATTAATAACTTTCCATTCTGCTGGTGGGAAAGTAATACCTTCGAAGCCTTCGCTCAATACCGTCCTGTCTTTTTGATTTGTTATGCTTTTTATAATAGCATTACTGGAAGTGGAAACATCGTTGTTTCGAATAGAAAGATCGAGGTTCCTTTCCTTTACATTGCTAAGATTAAGCTTTTTTAATGAATTTTGCTGTGCATTTACTACGAAAGCGGCAAAATTTGCTAAAACCAGAATAAATAAAAATCGTTTCATAAATAATGTGTATAAGTGAATAATTCCAGATTATTCCTGAATGGATTGATCGATATGGCTGTCATCATTTTGCCCGGCAGCAGTATCGTTGATTTTTTCAACCAACTTTTTCAGGATTTGATTTTGAATTTTCTTTTTGTTAATAAATGTATGGACCCGATCGATCTTTGTATTGTAATCTTCCTTTTCCATATCTGAAATGATATTTTGATTGTCGTCCATGTGATGCAAATGTTTTGATGCAAATGTAAAGTCAATTGGATGTTTCAACCAAAATAAACACACCAACAAAACCCAAACATGGCAGAAAAAGCTACCAAACAAAACCCAAACAATTTTGTTAAATATAAGAAAATCAGCAAATAGTAAAATATCAGATTTGCGAAAGGAAGGCAACCAGGTTGACTTGTGTATTGGAAAGTTTTAGTTTTTTTCTCAACCTATATCGGGCCACCTCGATGGCCGATACTTGTTGGCCAGTAAGTTCGCTAATGTCTTTCGTAGTAATGTTCAAGCGAAGGAAGGCACATAACTTTAATTCATTGGGAGTAAGGTCAGGGTATTTGTCCATGAGCTTAGAATAGAAATCGTTATGTACCGAAGTGAAACGTTTTTCAAATTCATCCCATATCTTGGTGTTCATCGTTTGTTCAATTTCGCCCGAAAGTTTAAAAATATCATCCTTTATTTCTTTTTGAGCCGTTTTGTGTTCAATCAGCAGGAGTTTCTCACTGATTTCTGCAAGGATTTCATTTTTTTTGATCACTCCTATCACATTCGAAGTGAGTTCCTTATTCTTAAATTCAACTTCAGCTTGTAAACGCTGTTGTTCTAAGCGACTATTTTTGGCAATCATTTTCTGACGTGTAAATAGAAAAAGAACTATCAGAATAACCACAATCAGTGATATGATAAAAAGCAGGATGATAAAATCGCGATTTTGCTGTGCAATCTTTTTTTCCTGTTCCTTCTTTTCCATATTGTATTGAAATTCGAGTTGCGACAGTTTTACCATGCTCTCATCCAGCCTCAGGCTATCTTTCAATTGATACAGAATGGAAATAAAATGATATGCATTTGCTATATCATTTTGTGAAAGATATATTTGATGCAATTTTTCTGTAGATGCAATTTTATCTTTTTTTAAATTGTAAAGTTGTGCAATGCTATATGCCTTTTGTGCATATTCAAGTTCAAGGCTTTTCTTTTCTACATTCTTGTAATATTGAGAAAAGTTAATATAAAGCGCCGGTAGCATAGTATAACTTTTTGTTTCGTTGAAAAGAAAGTTTGCTTTTTCAAAATACAATAATGCTGAATCATACATCTTTTTATCATTAAAAACTTCACCCATATTTTGATAATTGATCCCTTCCGGTACTTTTAACCCGGTTTTTTTATTCAGGGCAATGGCTTCATGTATATATTTCTCAACATTCTCGAACATACCCATGCTGGCATAGCAAGTAGCAAGGTTGTTCAGGTTACAGGAAACACCAATGGTATCATTTGCCATTTTGGAAAGAACAATCGATTTATTCACATATTCAAGCGATTTCTCATAGTTTTCATTTATAAAAAACAAAGTGCCAATGTTGCTTAGTGCTTGTGCTGTTCCTATCGTATCAGATATTTCCTCGAACAACTTCAGACTTTTATAAATGTTTACCGAACTCGCCTCATATTCACCAATATCCATATATATACAACCTAGGATACGATATGCCTCAGCCATTTTGCTTTTGTTTTTCAATTCCGTGGCATATTCAATAGACTTAATGGTGTATTTCATTGCCAGTTGGTATTCCGATCTGGAATAATACATATCAGCCATTTTGATGGCTGTATCCAACTTTTGAATATTTGTCGGTTCTTGTTGTTGGGTTTTGTTTTTAGTAGTTGAACTGCCTGTTTGCTTTTTGTCAATTTCCTTATCACCTGGCTTTGGATTGCATGCAGCCAAAAGAATGAGGAATATAATATTAAAACGAAACTTCATAAAATCAACTATAACATTACGGTACATCTGATAAAATCATCCTTTACCTCCCAATGCTGGTTATAAGGTTCTGATAAATACCAAATCTGTTTACTAATCAATTTAGTAATTATTCTTATATAGTGTCAGCAAGAAAACACCTGTTTTTTGGAATAAAATTTTGTTCACTTTTGATTTTTCTATAAAAATAATTAAAAAATGTCAGAAAATAAATTTCGGAAGTTGGATTTTATAAAAAAACAAGATTTTTGCCTGATTTTACTCACGATTGGACGCAGTTGTTCAGTCTATCTGCGATTAAACACCATAAGAATAGGCGATTATGCTGCTTCTTTGATTTTTTGTTAAAAAGAAACATTCATTCCTATCATAATGAAATTATTGAATAATCAACTCTTGCAAAAAGGTTTTATCTGAAATCTTAATTTTCAAATGATATGTTCCTTCAGGATAATAGGAGATATCTATTGTTTTTGAAAAATTATTAGAATGAGCATAGAAGTTATAATAATACACTGCGCTTCCTTGTATATTCTGTATTTGAAGATTAACCTTATTGTTTAAGTCTTTGAATGTTATTGTAATAGTTCCATCGCTTAAATTTGGGAAAAACTTATATATTGTTGGTGTTAGAAAAATCAATAATTCCAATAGGTTGGGGAGTTATAGTTAATGTACTATCTTTTCCCTCTGATAGTTTTCCCCATTGGTTATTACTCTTTGAGTTTTTCATAAGTAGTAATTATTAAGTATTTGAAAATTAATAAAGTAATGTGGTTATTTTAAGGGCAGTTCTATAAATTCAAAAAAACAGTTTCCTGCAGATTTCGCAAATATTCGCCGATTTATTTTCAATACGTTGTATTATTTATTTTGTGAAAATCAGCGAAATCTGCGGGAGAAACTTAATTTCAGAACCCTCCTTAAGTAAAAGAAAAAGGGGGATTTCTCAGCTCCCCCTTATCTCTTCAAGCATGAAAATAATTATTGTTTA
>DYDE01000206.1 GCA_020718065.1 Marinifilum sp.
ATTTAAACTTTAATTTATCATATAATATTTCAAAATACTTTAATGTTCAGGCTGGAAAGGGAAAGAACTTTTTTGGTGAAGGTTATCGTTCCTTATTACTCTCAAACAATGCAGCAAGTTATCCAATGTTCAAGATTACTACAACCATTTGGAAAATTAAATATGTAAACCTTTATACAAAATTTAATGATGTTAGTGGTTCTAAAGGAAATATTTCTAAATTCAAAGGTAAATATTCTGCAATGCACTATTTGAGTGTTAATTTAACTAAAAGGATCAACTTTTCTTTTTTTGAAGTTATTGTTTGGCAAGCAAAAGACAGTGTAAACACCCGTGGATTTGATGTAAATTACCTAAACCCTGTTGTTTTTTATCGCCCAACTGAATTTTCACTTGGCTCTTCCGACAATGCTTTAATGGGATTTAATATTAGCTATCTGTTTGCTAAAAACCAACAATTTTATGCCCAGTTTATGATGGATGAATTTAACTTGTCTCACATCAAAAAACAAGATGGATGGTGGGCAAACAAACAGGCTTATCAGGCGGGATTTAAATCATTCGATGTTTTCAGAATACAAAATCTCACATTTCAAACTGAATACAATTATATTCGCCCTTATACTTATTCTCATGTAAGCCCTACTCAAAATTACGGACACTACAATCAGGCACTTGCTCACCCTCTTGGTGCTAACCTGAAAGAATCCGTATCTTTTATACGTTATCAATACAAACACTTTTATTTTGAAACACAGTTTTCTTATATCATAATGGGAGCCGATACAGGAAATGTTAATTATGGCGGCAATATTTATCTTTCATATTTATCTTATGCTAAAGAATATGATAATTTTGTGGGACAAGGTATCAAGAATACTATAATATTGAAAGAACTTAAAGTGTATTATTTATTTTTTCCCAACCTTGATTGGAATATCTATCTCGCAGTTTCTGATTTATCTATTAAAAATTATTTAAAAAAAGAAAGCATGCCCTATCTTTCAATTGGCATCTGCAGTTATATGAGAAAACCTTACCTCGGATTGTTTTGATTTAATTGTTTAATATTATTTAAAAAACAGAATACGTCATTATGAAGAAAAAAATAATTCTATCATTATTAATAGTTGGAATTACTTGCCTTTTTATTTCTAAACCATTAAGAAGTATTAATAATTCTAACAAATGCAATGTCGCCACTAATGACAGTACTACCTATGAAATTGAAGGAGTAATAGTCTCAAAAAGCAAAGCTTTGGTTAAACTTAAAGTGAATCCGACTGAATTTATGCCACAAAAGGATCAAACAGGGCTTCTTAGTAAATACTTTGAAAATAAAATTGGAAATATGAACATCAATGGTTGGTTGAGCATTGCTGAAATCAAAGTTGTTTCAGTGAATAATTTAGAATTAAGCGTTTCTATTGAAAAAGAATTAAGCGTTACTTATGTAAATGGCGAAAAAAAGAATCATTTTAAATCTGGAAACCAAATAAAACTTAGTTGGACAATTAAAGACTAATTAATTATCTCATTGAGGCTGATATCTTTGAGAAAGTTGTTTTGTAACTTTAAAAAACAACAATTGTTTAAACTCATCAATATTATCTTTGTTTTTAGCTGAAATAAACACACAAGGAGAATTTATTTTAGCCATCCATGTCTTTTTAAGTTCATCCAGACTGATATTTTCTTTTGTTGTGGGTGTTAAATCATATTCATCTTTCTTCGCATAACAATAAGCATCTGTTTTATTAAAAACCACAATCGTAGGTTTCTCAATTACTTTTAGTTCTAAAAGTGTTTCTTTTACAACGTAGAGCTGTTCTTCAAAATTAGTATGCGAAATATCAACGATATGTAAAAGAATATCTGCGTCTCTTACTTCATCTAAAGTAGATTTAAAGGATTCAATAAGATTGTGAGGAAGTTTTCTGATAAAACCAACAGTATCGCTCAGCAAAAAAGGAGTAGTTTCAATAATCACTTTTCTAACAGTTGTATCTAAAGTAGCAAAAAGTTTATTTTCTGCAAAAACATCCGATTTGCTGAGTAAATTCATTATAGTTGATTTTCCCACATTTGTGTAACCAACCAATGCAACACGAATCATATTTTCTCTACTAGAACGCTGAGTTTTCTTTTGTTTATCAATAACTTTAAGTTGTTCTTTCAAAAATGCGATTTTATCTCTGATAATACGACGATCGGTTTCAATTTCTTTTTCTCCTGGACCACGCATTCCCATCCCTCCTTTTTGTTTGGTCAAGTGAGTCCACATTCTGGTTAATCTGGGTAAAAGATATTGCAATTGGGCGAGTTCCACCTGTGTTTTTGCATGTGCAGTTCTTGCTCTTTTAGCAAAAATATACAATATCAGGTTGGTACGATCTAGTATTTTGCATTCCAATTCTTTTTCAATATTGCGAATTTGTGAAGGTGTCAATTCATCATCAAAAACAGCAACATCAATTTTATTTACTTTAACATAAGCGCTTATTTCATTTAGTTTTCCTGAACCAACAAATGTTCTTGTATCTGGGGCTTCAAGTCGCTGTACAAATTGATTGACAGTAATTCCTTCGGCAGTATCAACCAAAAATGCTAATTCATCAAGATATTCTTTTGCTTGTTCTTCAGTTTGCTTTTGAGTAATAAGTCCTATCAGAATTACTTTTTCTTTTGCAGGCGTGGTATCGAAGTATTTTGGCATTTATAATATTTTAAACAAATATATTTATAAGAAAACTAAATTATTAAATTTATTTTATAATCGTTGATGTCTGTTTCAGAGAAAAATTACCATAAATCTTAATACATGTCATCAAAAACTCTTAAATCCAATAATTTCTCTAACTTCTTTTATGGTTTTTGAAGCACTGGCTTTAGCTTTCTCTTTACCCATCGAAACTACTTTTTTCAGGTAAGTAGAATCATCCGTAATAGCTAATATTTTTTCTCTAATAGGTGTATTAAATGCAATAATATCTTCTGCTACTTGTTTCTTTAGGTCGCCATATCTGATGTTGCAATCATTATATTTATCATCAAAGAATTTATATGTGTCAGGTTTAGAAACCGCTTTCATAATGGAGAAAAGGTTTGCAATTGAATCTGGTTTCGATTGATTTGGTTCTGTAGGACCACTATCGGTAACAGCTTTCATTACTTTCTTTCTGATTATTTCAGGAGAGTCTATTAAATAAACAGCATTACCTTCCGATTTGCCCATTTTACCTGAACCATCCAATCCAGGGATTTTGGTCAGTTCTTCTCCAAAATTATAAGCAACCGGTTCAGGAAAATATTCATTATTATACAAACGGTTAAAACGATTGGCAAAAGTACGGGTCATTTCAAGGTGTTGACCCTGATCTTTTCCAACAGGCACTTTATTTGCTTTGTGTATAAGAATGTCAGCAGCCATAAGTGTTGGATACGTTAATAAACCAGCATTAACATTATCTGGTTGCTTTCTTATTATTTCCTTAAAAGAAGTACATCTTTCTAATTCACCAATATATGCATTCATATTTAAAAGCAGATACAATTCTGCTACTTCTATAACATCACTTTGCACATATATTGTTGCAATTTCAGGATCGATACCACAGGCAAGATATTCTACAATAACTTGTTTTACATTATTATGTAAATCTGCTGGAGTAGGATGAGTTGTTAAAGAATGGTAATCTGCAATAAAGAAAAAACAATTGTTTTCATGTTGCATTTTCACAAAATTCTTTAATGCTCCGAAATAATTACCCAAATGTAAGTTGCCCGTAGAGCGTATGCCACTAAGTACTGTATTCATTTTTTTGTTTGTTATTTGTTCTAATTAGCAAATACTATAAAATTTATTAATTGAAAATGATTTTATTTTAATTTAAAATCATAGACTAATATGCTTTGCTTTTGCGACTGCAAAAATAGACAATTATTAATAAACTGACTCAGAAAATATTGGATCCTAAACAGAAAATATTTACATTTAAAAGTTTAAAGGATATAAATAAAAAAAGGAAAGCATGGTAAACTTCCCTTTTTTAGTAAATGTAATTAAAGTATGAAAAAAATTACAGTTTTTTAATTTAATAGTTGATAGGTTGATTTATAGTGAAAAATAATGGTTTTATAATCGCTTGCCTTGTATAGTCTGAAATTTTTTTTATAATCAGTCTGTAATAAGTTTGGTATTACTTCACTTAAAGTCAAACACTCATATTTCAATTTCAACTCTAAATCTTGGTCTTGTTTATTTTTTCTTTTGTAACTCATAATATTTCATATAAAAAATTTATATTTAATAAGAATTATTATAATTATTAATCCATATTTTATTTTACAAATTTAATTCCTATTTGCAAACTACAAAAGAGTTTAAATGCCTGTTTTTGAAATAAATGATGTAGGTATTTTTGCTTAAAAATTCTAATTTATTAAAATCATGTGTTTTGTATTGAATTAATTTACATTATGAATCATCAGACCTTCAGGCTTTTTGTCTATGTTACTAAATGTTTTTTACTATAATTTATTTTATGTTATTAGATGTATTTTTCTTGCTTTTAACATATCTGAATTCAATCCTGACAAGGTGGCGAAGCCATTAAACTTTGTTGCGAATCAATTGGATAAGGTAGTGGAATGTCTAAACGTTATCGAGTAAACATCGAAAGATGATACAGAGTGTCTTTTATTCAAAACTATTGTTGTTTAAACATATATATTTTATAATCATCCAGAAATCAGATTATTAATTGCTATTGTTTATTATAAAAGCGCTATAATGTAAAAATATTTTAGCTTCTAAATTTTATTTTTAGTGCATATAGAAAAAAATGTTTTTAAAACAGTAAAAAATCAAAACCCTTGATAATTGACTTCATGGTTAGTACTCCAAAATTGGAGTAGGATGTCTGAAGCTTCAGGGTCATTACTCAAAAAATGGAGTAGCATATCTGAAGTTTCAGGGTCGTTATACCAAGTTGCGTTCTAAAGTGCAATATTTAAATATGGAAAGAAAGTTA
>DYDE01000049.1 GCA_020718065.1 Marinifilum sp.
ATTATTCAGTTAAATAAATTTATTTTTTATAGTTTTGGTTTCGTGTTTTATTTCTATTAAATTAGCAAAACGAAACCAAAACTTGTTTTTTATTTAAAAAAACTAAAAAAAAAAATTATGACTGATTTAAGAATTAAATATATGGGATTAGATCTTAAGAATCCCATCATCGTTGGAGCTTGCAATTTAACTACTGATGCAAAAAGTCTTAAGAGAATGGAAACAGCAGGTGCTGCTGCTATCGTTTACAAATCATTATTCGAAGAACAAATTCAGCTCGAAAATCTCCAAATGCACGAAGCAATGGAAGAATACGAAGAAAGAAATGCTGAAATGAAATCTTTATTCCCCGATATGACGCATGCAGGACCTGATGAATACCTCATAAACCTCAAAAAAGCTAAAGAAAGTGTTTCTATTCCTGTTATTGCCAGCTTAAATGCTGTTTATAACGAAAGTTGGGTAGAATATGCAAAGAAAATACAACAAACCGGTGTAGCAGCAATTGAATTAAACTTTTATGCTGTTCCAGACAAATTTGATTTGGAAGGTAAGTCAATCGAAGAAAAACAGATTGAAATCATAAAAGAAGTAAAATCTGCAGTTAAGATTCCTGTTAGTGTTAAATTGAGTCCTTATTATTCAAACACCTTAAAAGTGATTGCAGATATGGAAAAAGCTGGTGCTTCAGCTTTTGTATTGTTCAACCGTTTGTTTCAACCCGATATTGATATAGATAAGGAAGAACACAATTTCCCATATAATTTAAGCAATGAAGAAGACAATAGGCTTGCAATCAGATTTTCAGGTTTGCTTTTTGGAAATGTAAAAGCAAATATTTGTGCAAACTCTGGCATTTTTACAGGAAGAGATGCAGTAAAGATGATTCTTGCGGGTGCTGATTGTGTCCAAGTAGTTAGTACACTTTATAAAAACCATATTGATATCATCTCTTTCCTTATTCAGGAGATTGAAAACTTTATGTATGACAAAGGCTACAAAACTATTAATGAATTTAAGGGTAAATTGTCTAAGAAAAACTCAAAAGATCGTTTTGCATACAAACGCGCACAATACATTGATATTCTGTTGAAATCGGATGAGATTTTTAAGAAATATCCTATGGCTTAATAAAGTTGCCTGTAGTGTGCTAAAATATGGGCAGATAGTCCATTATTAATAAATAATATAAATGAAATCATTCCTTATCAAAACAACAATTGGTAAGGAATGTTGTTTTTTACAAAGCCCTTATTAATCCGGTGAAAAGACTTATAAAAAGTATTGTTTTTAAGAATATTTCTTTAACAAAAACAGAAATAAAAACATTTCGTTTACATTTTCTTTATTATGCAATTGAAGGCATAATACTTGGAGTACTTGCACTCAATGAATTTGTTTTTATAAAAAGTCTTAAAGGTTCAAATATACAGGTAGGTGTTCTTTTTCAATTTTCAGTAATGGTGCTTATTTTTTCCATTTTTTTCAATGAATGGATAAAAAGAATTGCTGACAAAAAAAAGTTGTTAAGAATAGTTGGTCTTATAACACGACTTCCATTGTTAATATTGCTGTTTTTTCCTAAAAACTTATCACAACTTGAGGGAAATTCTATATATCATATTATTTTCTTAAGTGTCTTTTTAATATTCTTTTTTGCCTATCCCATTGTTTACCCTATCATCAATCTTTTTTTAAAGAAAAACTATTCGCACGAAAATTTTGGAAGACTATTCAGCTATGCAACTACTTTCAATAAGATAATTATGCTGGTAGTAACTTTTGCTTATGGACTATTGCTTGATGCTTATGATTATGCTTATATATATGTATTTCCTTTTGTTGCATTTCTGGGAATTTTATCCATTTACTTATTCTCTTTAATAGATTATGATGAACCATTTGTGGAAATTCCAAAGCGAAAACTAGGTCAATCGATGAAGCAAACAATGAATAATATGCGAAGTATTATGAAAATCAATAAAGCCTTCCGCGATTTTGAAATGGGGTTTATGTTTTATGGTTTTGCATTTATGGGGACTGTTTCTGTTATAACCATATTTTTTGAAAAGGGTTTACATCTCAACTATTCTACAGTTGCTTTTTATAAAAATGCATACAATATATTAGCAATATTGATGTTGCCATTTTTTGGAAAACTTATTGGTAAAATAGACCCACGAAAGTTTGCAGCGATAACCTTTGCTTCATTGCTTTTATACTTATTTTTTATGGGATTAACTGAATATTTTCCAATACATACAGAGCTTTGGGGTATTAAAATATATTTAATGTTAATGCTTTCGATTACTTTCAATGGGGTATTTGCAGCTACTATGGCTTTATTGTGGAGTATTGGTTCTGTATATTTTTGCAAGAATGAAGATGCTGCAAATTATCAATCAATACATCTTACATTCACAGGATTACGCTCATTTTTCGCTCCCCTGCTTGGTGTATTGTTTTATGAACTATGGGGATTTACATGGACCTTTATTATTGGTATTGGTTTTCTTATTATATCCATACTGTTAATGATTATTTCAATGAAAAAAGAAAAGAAATTAAGTTAATATTTTTGTTCTCCTTTTTTTTGAATTTTATATTCTTAACTTTTAGTAAGTTATTATGTCTTAATTTTAAAAAAATAAATTTTGTTTTTTGCAGTAAAATTGTTTTAAAATAGTGAAAATAAAAACTAATACAGCTCTTATCTATTTAAAAACCAACAATATTCTAACTAGTATTTATTACAAATTTGTTTATAAAATTTCAAAAAATAATTACATAATATTATCTAAATTATTAATTTTGTTTAATATAAATTTCAAATCTACTCTTATTATGAAAAAAATCTACTCTTCTTTATTATTTATTATTTTTCTATGTATTATAATTAAAACAAGTGCACAATCTGGTATTTATGCTCATACACCGGAGATACAAGCTATTGTTGACGATGTAAAGATTGACACTATGTGGACAAAACTTACTTACCTTCAAACACAACAAAGGTACACCTATAATTCAGGATCACTGACTACTGCAAATTATTTAAAATCTTATATAAGATCTATGGGATTCGATTCTGTATATTTTCAAAACTATACAATTCCAGGTCATACAACTGTTTCGCCCAATATTATTGCTATTAAATTTGGAGAAACAAATCCTGATTCAATATTTTTAGCATGTGGGCATTGGGATGCATATGCAAGTATGGCTCCAGGTGCTGATGATAATGGTTCAGGAACTGTTTCAGTACTAGAAGCTGCAAGGGTTTTAGTAAAACAAAATTATAAAAAGACTTTAAAATTCTGTTTGTTTTCTGGTGAAGAACAAGGACTCTATGGGAGTGAAAAATATGTTCAGGTTTCTGCAGGCGATAAAATTGGTGCAGCTTTAAATTTAGATATGGTTGCATATCAAGATCCAGGATACAATTTAAGAATAGGAGTATGGACTAAAACACCATCAACTCTTACTCTTTACAATAAAGTGACCGCTTTAAAGCAAATTTATGTTCCTGGAATCGAAATAGGCAATGACCTTGGTTGTTATTATGATTGTTCTGACATATATTCTTTTTGGAATGCAAATATTGATGGCTTATTCTTTTTCGAAAGTAGTTACTTTGGTCAGCACGAAACACCATATTATCACACTTCCAATGATCTTGTAAATATTTCTGCAAATTCACAGCCAAAGCTTGAAAAAACAACCAAAATTGTTGTTGCTAGTCTTGCTACATGGGCCGAATTATATCCAGTTTCAGTTATAGAAGATTTTAGTTCAATAAAATCATTAAGTAATTACCCAAATCCTTTTAGTAATTCTACCAAAATTTCTTTTCAATTATACAATAACAGCAATATTACTTTAAAAGTTACTGATATTACTGGTAAAGTTGTTGCAACCTTAATTGATTACGATTATAAATACACAGGTATATACGAAATCCCTTTCGATGCATCAACTATGGAAGCTGGGATGTATTTATATCACTTAATTTCTGATAATGGAACTATTACACAGAAAATGATGATTATTAAATAAAAACTTTTATTCTTTAAAATAAATGCCTAGCCTAATCATATATATTTCAGGCTGGCATTTTTTTTCTATAATATCTAAGCTAGATTGACAAATTCACTGCAATTTTTTCAGCACAGCGAACCCCGTCTATTGCAGAAGAAATAATACCACCTGCATAACCAGAACCTTCTCCACAAGGATATAATTTTTTTATCTGTACATGTTCAAGAGATTCTTTGACTCTTGGTATTCGCACTGGTGATGAAGTTCGTGATTCTACACCAATTAATATGGCTTCATTGGTAAAGTATCCTTTCATTTTTTTATCAAACTCCTTAAAAGCAATTTGTAATCTAGTTGAAATGAAATCAGGCAAAATATCTTTTATTGAAACAGAAACAATACCTGGATTATAAGAAGTTGGTGGTAAATCGTTAGAAACTCTATTGCTCACAAAGTCAACCATGCGTTGTGCAGGCGCTGTTTGCGTTTTGCCTCCTGCATTAAAAGCAGCTTTTTCTATAGCTGATTGAAAATACAAACCAGCTAAAGCTCCATACTCTTTATAATGGGAGTAGTCTTCTAACTCCAGAGTAACAACTATTCCAGAATTTGCATAAGGAGAGTTTCTTTGAGAATTTGACATTCCATTAACAACAATCTGATTTAAACCAGTTGCAGATGGAACAATGATACCTCCAGGACACATACAAAAAGAAAAAACTCCTCTTCCATTTACTTGTTGAACCAAATTATATGATGCTGCAGGAAGAAAATCTCCTCTTTCGGATCTATGATATTGAATTGTATCTATAAGCTGTTGCGGATGTTCCACCCTTACTCCAATAGCAAAAGGTTTTGCTTCTATATATACGCTTTTGTTTTGCAATAAATGATATATATCATTTGCTGAATGACCTGTGGCTAGTATTACGGACTCTCCATAAAAAGAATCTTTATTATTGGTAATTACACCTCTTATAATTGGATTCTTTATAATTAAATCAGTAACCTTGCAATTAAAATAATATTTACCTCCACTATTCACAATAGTTTCACGAATATTTGAAATTATTTTTGGTAGTTTGTCAGAACCAATATGTGGGTGCGAATCTATTAGGATATCTTCATTAGCCCCATGTTCTACCAGTATTTCAAGAATTTCCTGTACATTTCCTCTTTTTGTAGATCGCGTATAAAGTTTTCCATCTGAAAAAGTTCCTGCTCCACCTTCTCCAAAACAATAATTTGAGTCTTCATTAACAATATGTGCTCTGTTAATATTGGCAATATCAAGCTTTCTTTCATGCACATCTTTACCTCTTTCAAGTATAACAGGTTTTATACCCAATTCAATAAGTTTAAGGGCTGTAAATAATCCAGCTGGACCTGCACCAACTATAATTACCGACTTTTTTTGGCTTACATCCGGATAGATCTTTTTCTTTCTTAAGGTTTGTAGAGGAACTTCATCAATAAATACTTCAAAAGAAAGGTGTGTTTTGATATTTCTAGAACGGGCATCTATAGTTCTCTTTAATAATCGAAAATAATTTATCTGTGATTTTTTTAAACCAATTAATTGAGATAAATAATTGATGTAACCATTTGAATTAGCTGCTTCTTCCGGGGAAAGTGAAATAGTAATTTCTTTTTTCATCAAGAAATTAATTATTCAAATGTAATTGAGAGCAATGAAATTTTAGAATTCAATCGTGTTATAGGATCAGTAAAAATAGGACTATCTCTTTTTAACAAATCTGGTATTCCAAATGCAATTTTATATTCCATAGAAAACTTAAATAAAGGAAAATAATAGTCAAAACCAATCCCAATAAGGTATTGATAGTCATGTTTCTTTAATTTAATAACATATTCATCACTTTCCGTTTTCTTTTTAAATTGCGAAGCAAGGTCAAAGCTATATTTGATTCCACCTACTGTATAAACCCTAAAATTAACAATACGAGCGGATTTATATTTAATTGTTAGAGGCAAATCAATAAAGGTAGATTCAACCTTTTTCTTATACTTAACAATATTTGTATCGCGTTCTTTAATAGTATATTCTAATACCCGTTCTCCAAAAGAAAGTGCAGGAATAAAACGTAAATCAAAATGCTCTGCAAGTCTCAAATTTGAAACAATCCCAATATCAAAACCCTTCATTGGAATAGATTGCAAAACCATTAAGGAATCATATTTTCTGTAATCAGGTGCTGTTTTGAGCAAAAAATCCATTTGGTTTACTCCAAGCATAAAACCAAAATGATACGATTTTTTATCATATTTCGGAGTGTTTGGTGCTTTTATACTCTGTGAGTATGTTTGTTGCAATATAGAAAAAAGAATTGCAAAAAGCAGAATTATATTTTTTATGTTTTTTTTCAATGATATGTTTTTGTGTCTAACGTGTTTTTTTTCTTTTTATTATTTATTTGCAAAATTATTATTTTTTTTGCTAATTTCACCAATGTAGATTGATGCAATTCCAAATGTCAATTTTATATGTTTGGTATTAATAAAACCCGATTGTTCCATTATTTTAGTAAATTCTTTACCCTGAGGAAAAGTAGTAACAGAATTTGGTAAATAAGAATAAGCAAATTTGTTTTTTGAAACAATTCTACCAAATAATGGTAATAAAAATTTAAAATAAAAGAGGTAAAGTTGTTTTATTGGAAATTTTGTAGGCATAGAAAACTCTAAAATAACTGCTTTTCCTTCTGATTTTAGCACTCTACCCATTTCATTGATTCCTTTTTCTAAATTTTCAAAATTCCGAACACCAAAAGCAACTGTTACTGCATCAAAGGTCATATTGTTAAATGGCAAATTCTCTGAATCTGCAGTGAATACATCAATTATATTATTTAATTTCTTTTTAATTATTTTTTCATTTGCAATAACCAACATTTCTTCTGCAATATCAATGCCAATTATTTTATTTGGTTTTAGTTTAATCAATTTTATCGCCAGATCTCCTGTTCCAGTTGCTACATCTAATATTTCTTTAGGTTGATAACCTTTAAGTATTTTAATAACTCTTCTTCTCCAATAATTATCAATACCTAAGGACAAAAAATGATTTAGAAAATCATATCTTTTAGCAATATTATTGAACATTGCCCTTATATTCTTTTTTTCTGTTGGTATTCTTTGACTTTCTGCTTTCATTCAATTTAGGGAGCTAATCGTTCAATAATCCATGTTGATTCATCTTTTCTGTATTGTATTCTATCGTGTAAACGGTCTTTTCTTCCCTGCCAAAATTCAAATAAATTTGGTTTTAGACAGAAGCCACCCCAATTTGCTGGTCGTTTTATTTCTTTATTCTCAAACATCTTTTCTGTTTCTGCTTTTTTGTGTTCAAGATATTCTCTGTTTGGAATAACCTTACTTTGATTAGAAACTATGGCTCCGATTTTATTTCCTAATGGTCGTTCAGCAAAATAATTATCAGATTCGTTATCGGAAACTTTAGTAATTGTTCCCTCAATTCTTACTTGTCTTTCGAGATTATGCCAAAAGAAAAGAATTGCAGCATCGGGATTCTCCATTATTTGATTTGCTTTTTTGCTTTCATAATTAGTAAAGAAAACAAAACCATTATCATCAATTTTTTTTAAAAGTACAACCCTTGCTGATGGTTTATTGTTCTTGCCAACAGTAGCTAAAACCATTGCATTTGCTTCTGTGTTTTCATTTTTCAATGCTTCTTCAAACCATATCTGAAATTGAAAAAGAGGATCTTTATTGATATCCTTTTTACTTAATGTATGCATTAAATAATCTTTTCTAAGTCTTGTTAGATTGGTTTTATTCATGTGTAATTAGATAAGGATTAAAAATTTAATCCTTTCAAAAAGGTTTATTCAATAAATGAACTTGTTTTAGCTTTCAGTTCAGATAATTTTTTAATATTGGTGTTAATTTCATCTGTTTCTACTAAACCATCTTTAAGACGAATAATACGCCTTGCACAACGTGCAATATCCTCTTCGTGTGTAACAATAATAATTGTATTTCCAGCTTCATAGATATCTTCAAAAAGCTGCATAATTTCAATAGAAGTTTTTGAGTCAAGGTTTCCTGTTGGCTCATCAGCAAGAATAATAGAAGGGTTATTAACTAAAGCGCGAGCAATTGCTACACGTTGTCTCTGACCTCCTGATAATTCATTTGGTTTATGATCAACTCTATCTTCAAGACTCACATTTTTCAATACTTCCAATGCTCTTTCCATGCGCTTTTCTTTTCTTATACCTGCATAAAT
Source organism: Marinifilum sp. (assembly GCA_020718065.1). Taxonomy (GTDB): domain Bacteria; phylum Bacteroidota; class Bacteroidia; order Bacteroidales; family CG2-30-32-10; genus CG2-30-32-10. The sequence goes on from DYDE01000049.1 coordinate 8,312, forward strand.
AAGAGGAAGCATAACATTTTCAAGTGCAGACGATCTTGGTAATAAATTAAATGTTTGAAATACAAAACCTATTTCTTTATTTCTAATTTCAGCTAGTTTGTTATCTGTAAGTTTACTAACATCATTCTCATTTAAAATGTATTCTCCTTTTGTTGGAGTATCAAGACAACCAAGAATATTCATCAAAGTAGATTTTCCTGAACCTGATGGTCCCATCAAAGCAACATACTCGTTTTTAAAAATCTTCAGTGTAATGGTGCGAAGTGCTTGCACTGATTGTGTTCCAACCTTGTAATGTTTGGCTATTTCATTTAAGGTAATAATTTCTTTATTCAACATAATTAGAAATAATTATACAAACCTACGTATTTTTCTTGAATCAGCAAATCAAAAAAAACTTTAATATGATACCTATTGCATAATTATCAAACAAATAAACCTTGAAAAAATTTTAATAGAATCGCAAAACAAAATCTTGTTTACTTAATTCTTTTCTAAAAAATATAATTCCCAAAAAATGAAAATCAAGACTTAAGGTAACTTTATTATTTTGTTTTATAATTTCCCATGCATTTTCCATTTCTTGCGACCAATGAATATCGTCAAATATAAATACCGAATCATTATTTACATATTGTAAACAAAGTTCAAAATACTTTAAGGTTGGGTCTTTTCTGTGATTACCATCAAAAAACACAAAGTCAATATTTTTTAAATCATTTAATACCAATGGTAAAGCATTATCAAAGTTATCATTCAAGATTACTACATTTGAGAAATTATGATTGGAGAGATTTTGTTTTGCAACAACAGATGTTTTTTCACAACCTTCAATTGATATTATTTTGCTGTTTTTAGCTGACTGAGCCAAGTATGCTGTTGTTATTCCCAAAGATGTTCCTAGTTCAATTATAGAAGTTGGTTGAAAGTGTTTTGAAATACGATATATCAATTGTGCATATTTAGGTGGTTTTGCACTTTTAGCAGCTATACGTTTGATTTTACGAATACTGATATAATTTTCTTTTGAACCTGCTCCTAAATCTTTCACCTCAATCGAACGCTTACTTTTCAACATTTCTTTTCTGATAGTTTCCGGGATTATATAATCTTCTTTGAACTTTTTATCCAATATTACTTTAGTAAGTAAAGTATAAGTAAAAGGTGGATGGATAGCATGCTTTGTTTTTGAAACAAAATAATAATTGATATAACGTATTGCAGCTTTTAAGCGATTCATTTGTTTTAATCTTTTTTGATTAATAAATCTGCTGTTAATTTATAAATTTGCATTCTAATTTATTGCAAAAATACAAAGGTGCTTAAAAAAATCAATCATTATCTTTCTTTGGTAAAATTTGCTCACACACTTTTTGCTTTACCTTTTGCATTTATAGGTTTTTTCCTTGCTATTCGTATAGAAAACAAAGAACCAAATTATAAATTGGCAATTTTAGTATTGTTATGTATGGTTTTTGCCCGTAATACTGCGATGGCTTTTAATCGTTATATTGACAGGAATATTGACAAAGATAACAACAGAACCGCTGGGAGGGAAATACCTTCTAAAACAATTTCACCAACCTCTGCTCTGATATTTGTTATATTGAATGCTGTTCTTTTCATTACAGCAACATTTTTCATCAATCAACTTTGTTTTTTTTTATCACCAGTTGCTTTGCTTGTTATAATGGGTTATAGTTTAACAAAGCGATTTACTTTTCTTTGTCATATGGTCTTGGGTATTGGTTTAGCTCTTGCTCCAATTGGTGCATATATAGCTGTGACATCATACTTCAAGCTGTTGCCTTTGTTGTTTTCTTTTGCAGTTTTGTTTTGGGTAAGTGGGTTTGATGTTATTTATGCATTGCAGGACATAGATTTTGACAAATCACATAAACTAAAATCTATCCCAGCCAGATTAGGCATTAAAAATGCATTGATTGTTTCTTCTATCTTTCATTTCATTACTGTTTGCTTTATTGTTCTTGCCGGATTTTATCAACAATTTGGTTTATTTTATTGGATTGGCAGTGTTATTTTTGTATCATTGTTATTATACCAGCACTTAATCATTAGCCCAAAAGATTTAAGCAGAGTAAATGTGGCATTTTTTACTACAAATGGCATTGCAAGTGTTCTATTTGGAATATTAGTCATTATAGGTTTATATATTTAGTTTGAACCAAAATAATAGTTATGCTTATCTTTGATAAACCATTTACTAAATAATGGATAAATCTGTGCCAGATAAAAATTATAAATATACCAATGCTTTAATAAATGAAAGTAGTCCCTATTTACTACAACACGCACACAATCCTGTAAACTGGAATTCATGGAATGATGAAATATTAAGTAAAGCAAAAAATGAAAACAAACTTTTACTTATCAGCATAGGCTATTCTGCTTGCCACTGGTGTCATGTTATGGAAAAAGAGTCATTTGAAGATGAAGAAGTAGCCAGTTTGATGAATGAACATTTTATTTGTATTAAAGTTGATAGAGAAGAGCGACCAGATGTTGATCTTATTTATATGAATGCAGTTCAATTATTAACCAGAGGTGGGGGTTGGCCTTTGAATTGTTTTGCCTTACCTGATGGAAAACCATTCTGGGGAGGCACCTATTTTCGAAAGCAAGATTGGATTGAACTTTTAAAAAAGATTACATTACTTTACAAAGAAAGAAAATCAGACTTGATTGATCAGGCTGAAACTATTACTAATGCTATTAAGGATGATGAAATTATAAGCAAGAACAAAGTATCTGAGTCAATAAATAAAAATCATCTTAAAGCTTTTTATAAAAGCTTTAAACAACTCTTTGATTCTGAAAACGGTGGTTCTAAAGGAGCGCCAAAATTTCCTATGCCTGTTAACTCTCTTTTTTTATTAAGGTATTATTATCTGACAAAAGATAAGGATATATTAACACACCTAGAACTCACATTAACCAAAATGGCTCATGGGGGCATTTACGATCAGATCGGAGGAGGATTTTCCCGTTATTCTACAGATGTTTATTGGAAAGTTCCACACTTTGAAAAAATGCTTTATGATAACGCACAATTGGTTTCACTTTATGCAGAAGCTTTTCAACTAACAAAAAATGAACTTTACAAATCTGTTATTTCCGAAACGCTTGAGTTTATAAACAATGAATTGACCAGTAAAGAAGGATTGTTTTTCTCATCTCTCGATGCAGACAGCGAAAATGAAGAAGGAAAATATTATGTTTGGACTCAACAAGAGATTGAAAACATCTTAGGTAAAAATTCAAAAATATTTTGTGACTTTTTTCAGGTTGATTCTTTTGGTTTGTGGGAAGAAGAAAAAAATATTCTTCTAAGAAACTGCTCAGAGAAAAAGTTTGCTGCGGATAATTATATTGATATCGAGGAATTTAAAATTTTATTAAAACAATCAAAAGCGGAATTACTCAATACACGCAATAATCGAGTTAAACCAGCTTTAGATGACAAGATTTTAACTTCATGGAATGCCTTAATGCTAAAAGGCTATATTGATGCTTATTTGGCTTTAAAGGAGATACTTTATTTGCAAAAGGCTTTAAAAAATGCAAATGCCATCCTTGAGTTATTAATAAAACCGGATGGAGGATTGTATCATTGTTTTAAAAATAAGAAATCAAGTATTAATGGCTTTTTAGAGGATTATTGTTTTGTTATAGATGCCTTTATTAATTTATACCAAGCAACTTTTGATGAAAAATGGTTGACAGAAGCTACAAAACTAGTGGAATATACGATCACACATTTTTATGCTGATAATAAGCATTTATTTTATTTTACTTCTGATGAAGCAAATGATATCATCGCAAGAAAAACAGAAGTTTTTGACAATGTAGTTCCTTCCAGCAATGCAGTAATGGCAATAAATCTTTATCATTTAGGTCTTATTCTCAATGAAGACAAATATTTAGAAATTGTCAATAAGATGTTAAACAATATTTTTGAAGAATTACTAACTCATCCAACTATGTATGCTAAGTGGGGAATACTCTTATTATCTAAAGCATTTCCCTTTTATACTGTAGCTATTAGCGGCAAAAATGCATTAGCTATTGCTAATGACATAAACAAGCATTATATCCCCCAAAAGATATTGGCAGGCAGTTCGAAACAAAGCAATATAAATCTTTTTCTAAACAAATTTGTTGAAAACGAAACAATAATATATGTATGCAGTGAAGACAATTGCAAACTACCAGTCAAAGAAGTTGAAAAAGCTATAGAACAATTAATTTACTAAATTAAAATGACAAACATTGCAATATTTGCATCAGGAAGCGGCACCAATGCCGAAAACATTATTAAATATTTTAAAGATTCCTCAGAAATTAAAATAAATTTAGTGCTTACTAACAATGCTGATGCATATGTGTTAGAAAGGATAAAGCCCTTTAACATTGCTTCTTTTGTTTTTTCAGGAAAAAAATTCCGGACTACAGATGTTGTTCTTGAAAAATTAAAAGAATTTAATATTGACTTTATTGTTCTTGCTGGTTTTTTATTAATGGTTCCTGAAAATATATTAAATGCCTACACAGACAGAATAATAAATATTCACCCAGCATTATTGCCCAAATATGGTGGAAAAGGAATGTATGGAATGCATGTTCATCAGGCAGTTATTACATCAAAAGAAACTGAAAGCGGCATTACGATCCACTATGTTAATGCCCAATATGACGAAGGTGCTATTATATTTCAATCAAAATGTTTTATATTACCCGAAGATACCCCAGAAATACTTGCTAATAAAATTCATCAATTAGAACAAACACACTTCCCGAAAATAATTGAAAAAGTAGTTTCTTCAATAAAATAAAATCTTTACCTCTTCTCACGCATTAGGTATTCTATACCTATACTGCAAAAGGAATAAATTTATACATAATTTGCATATGGAATAAAGGTATAAGGTATAGTGTTAATGCCTTATACCTTTATACCCTATGCCTTTAAAATATTTTATTTTATCCCTGCACAAAGTTTATTAATTTTTCTTATCGCTTTTTTTTTTAATAAAACAGTGTTAAGAAAATTATTGACAACTTTAAATTAGGTTGCATCTTCTTTATTTATAAACATTTCAAAAGAAAATTATTTAAACAAAAAATAATTATGAAAACTTTATGGAATTAGAAAAATCATTGCATCTATTGATTGAAATAAAAAACCTCAAACTATGAAAACAATAAATTTAAATGAAGAACAATTCAACGAAATTGTCTTCGAGAACAGAAACAAAGAATATGGTGCTTATGCTTTAAGAGCAGCATATAAAAAAAGAATGATGGTAGCTATGTCTATTTCCATTACCCTGCTTTTACTTGCAGTTACATTTCCTCTAATTGCAGGTTATATAAACAAAAATAAAATTGTGAATGATGACAAAAATGTTTCAGTAACTTTATTGGATGCACCTGAAAAACCAGATGCACCTCCTCCTCCTCCTCCTCCTCCTCCTCCTGATGTATTAGAACAAAAAGTTAAGTTCACAGCACCAGTTGTAGTAAATGATTCAATAGAAGACAATGGTTCTTTAAACCAAGACTTTTTAGGAGGACAAACCAATACCGCTCCTCCAACCGAAGATTCAATTGTAATTATCGAGAACACTGATTCGCCAGTAATTGTAGAAGTAAAGCCTCCTCCTTTTATAGTAGTTGAAGAAATGCCAAATTATCCTGGTGGGGATGATTTAAGAATAAAATTTATATCTGAAAACGTTGTTTATCCAGTAATGGCAAAAGAAAGTAATATTCAAGGAACTGTTTATGTTACCTTTGTTGTAGAAGCCGATGGCTCTATTACTGATGTAAAAGTTCTAAGAGGTATTGGTGGTGGTTGTGACGAAGAAGCGCTTAGAGTGGTGAAAATGATGCCAAAATGGAATGCAGGAAAACAATCTGGTAAAAATGTAAGGGTACAATTTAACCTCCCTATTAAATTTACTTTACAATAATTAGGATTTTTTATCAAAACTTAATAAAGACTATTTCTAATCCAATAAACTCAATAAACCCTAAAACTACAAATCCTATGAACCCAATTGAAGAAAAAGAAGAACAATTCAATGAAATTGTCTTCAACAACAGAAACAAAGAATATGGTGCTTACGCATTAAGGGCATCCTACAAAAAAAGAATGATTATTGCAATGTTTATCTCTCTTACAGCCTTTTTACTTGCTGTCTCTTTTCCCCTGATCGCAGGTTATTTAAACAAAACAAACACCATTGATTTAGATAAAACCGTGGATATAGAATTATATAACAAAACGATCAAACCAGATGTGGTAATTCCTCCACCACCACCTCCTCCTCCAATTGATAACAAAGAAAAATTCAAACCAAATGGAGAAATCACAGTGGTGGAAGAAAACACTACTGATGAATTACCTGATCCAGATAAAGTAGTAAACAAGCCTATCCCTACAATTGAAGAAACAATAGGTGAAATTATAGAAAAACCAAAAGAAAAGGAAATAATTGATGATATTTCTAAAGTCCCAATTTCTGTGGAAGAAATGCCAAATTATCAAGGTGGTGATGATGGATGGAGAAAAATTATTATAAATAATATTCAATATCCAATAATGGCAAAAGAAAGTAATATAAGTGGCACTGTTTATTTGAAGTTTATTGTTGAACCTGATGGTTCGATAACAAACATAACATTATTAAGAGGAATTGGTGGAGGTTGCGATGAAGAAGCAATTCGTGTTGTAAAAATGCTGAAAAACTGGATTCCTGGAAAACAGAATGGTAATCCTGTGAGAGTTTGGCTTACTTTACCTATTAAATTTACTTTACAATAGTTCTTGTGGTTAATAATTATTTCATTCAACCCTGTCAATTTGATGGGGTTGTTTGTTTTAAACTGCTTTTACAAAATAATTCCAAATTGGGTCATCAGGCGTGGGAGCAATAACTGTCATTTTTTCTTTCTTCACTGGGTGAAGCATTTCAATTTTTCTGGAATGTAAATGTATAGAAGCATCTTTGTTTGAACGGTTAAATCCATATTTTAAGTCACCCTTAACAGGACAACCCATATGAGCGAGTTGTGCTCTGATCTGGTGATGTCTTCCGGTTATTAATTCAACTTCTATTAAATAGTAATTATCACTTTTAGCAATTAGCGCATAATTTAGCTCTGCCCTTAATGCTCCTTTATGTGTTTCTTCAACAATATAAGACTTGTTTTGCTTTTCGTTTTTAATTAAATAATTGACAAGTGTTCCTTTTTCCTGAGGTGGCTTATTCTTTACAACTGCCCAATAAGTTTTCTTTATTTCATGTTCTTTAAGCATTTCATTTAACCTGCTTAATGCTTTACTTGTTCTTGCCAGAATAACTGCTCCACTCACTGGTCGGTCTATTCGGTGAACTAGACCAAGAAACACTTCTCCAGGTTTATTATATTTTTGTTTGATGTATGCTTTAGCAATATCAACCAGACAAATATCGCCTGTTTTATCTCCCTGAACAATATCAGAAGGTTTTTTATTAATTATAAAAATATGATTGTCCTCAAAAAGAACTTCGTTTTCCATAAAAACTTAGTATTGTTCTCTTTCGTTTGGGAAATCCAACGATTTCACATCTTTGATATAGGAAGAAACAGAACCTTTTATTTCTTCGTAAAGATTATGGTATCTTCTTAAAAAACGTGGTGAAAATTCCATCGTAATTCCTAACATATCATGCAAAACCAAAACTTGCCCGTCCACACTACTTCCTGCTCCTATACCTATTATTGGTATTTTAATTTCTTTACTTACCCTTGCAGCAAGTTTTGCAGGTATTTTCTCTAAAACAATAGCAAAACAACCTGCTTTTTCGAGCAAGTGAGCATCTTCTACCAATCGTTCGGCTTCATCTTTTTGGGTTGCCCTTACAACATACGTTCCAAATTTGTGTATTGACTGAGGGGTTAACCCAAGATGTCCCATCACAGGTATTCCAGCAGATAATATACGATCAACAGATTCAAGAATTTCTTTTCCCCCTTCTAGTTTTACCGAATCAGCCCCAGCTTCTTTCATAATACGAATTGCGGATGAAAGTGCCTCTTTTGAATTTCCCTGATAAGTTCCAAAAGGAAGGTCAACTACAACCAAAGCCCTCGAAACAGCTCTAACAACAGATGATGCATGATAAATCATTTCATTGAGCGTAATCGGAATGGTGGTCTTATGTCCTGCCATTACATTTGATGCTGAATCCCCAACAAGAATTACATCTATCTTTGTATGATCAAGAATTTTGGCTATTGAATAATCATACGCAGTGAGCATTGCGATTTTTTCTCCCCTGAGCTTCATTTCCTGAAGAACATGGGTAGTTACCTTGGGTATTTCTTTTATTGCCATATAATTGTGTTTTGATTAGTTTAATAAATTGCTTAATTGTTCTTCAATAACAGCTATTTTGGCTTCTGCATCCATTTGTTTTTTTCTTTCCATCTGCAAAACATTTGCTGGCGCATTATTTACAAATCTTTCATTTGAAAGCTTTTTCATAACTGATTCTAAAAATCCTTTATTATAAGCCAATTCTTCCTTAAGTTTTGATATTTCAGCATCCTTATCAATGCTTTCTTCCAGTGGTACATAAAACTCAGTAGTATTTACAATAAATGTAAATGCTCCTTCTACTTTAACATCCGAATAAGTGAGACTTTTTAAGTTACAAAGTTTTATAACCAAATTATCATAAGTAACATCAGGCTTTTCTTCGTTATTTTTCTTTATAATCAGTGTCATTTGTTCTCTCACCGGAATGTTCTTTTCCTTGCGGAAATTACGCAAAGCGATGATAACATCTTTAGCATAATCGAAAGAATTAATAACTTTTTCATTAAAAGTTTCAGGAGCAGGCATTCTTGTTAGCATAATACTTTCTTTTTCTTTTCTTTCATCAATCAAATGCCAGATCTCTTCGCTTATAAACGGCATAAAAGGATGCAAAACCTTAAGTAATTTTTCAAAAAACTCAATGGTTTGGTCGTAAGTAGCCTTATCAATAGGGTGTTGGTAAGCTGGTTTGATCATTTCAAGATACCAGGAACAGAAATCGTCCCATATCAATTTGTAAATTGCCATTAAAGCATCTGAAATACGGAATTTAATGAAATGATCGTTGATCGTTTCCAGGCTTTTATTAAATACATGCTGGAACCATTCAACAGAAACTTTAGCATATTGTGGTTGTTCAATACTATTGCTTACTTCCCATCCTTTAACAAGACGGAAAACATTCCATATCTTATTGTTAAAATTTCGCCCTTGTTCACAATAGCTCTCATCAAACAGCAGATCATTTCCTGCGGGTGAGCTACAAAGCATTCCAAATCGTACACCATCTGCTCCATATAGTTTCATCAATTCGATCGGATCTGGTGAATTGCCTAATTGTTTTGACATTTTTCTACCCTGTTTATCACGTACCATTCCCGTAAGGTAAACATTGTTGAAAGGAACCTGTTTGTGGTATTCCAAACCTGCCATAATCATTCGCGCTACCCAAAAGAAAAGAATATCCGGTGCAGTTATCAAATCATTGGTAGGGTAATAATATTTAATATCCTTATTATCGGGATGCCTGATGCCATCGAAAACAGATACCGGCCACAGCCAGGAGGAAAACCAGGTATCCAATACATCCTCTTCCTGAATTAAGTTTTCGATTTTTAATGTAGAATCGATTTTCAAAGCCTTTGCATAAGCTTCTTCGGTAGTTTTTGCAACCACAATTTGTCCTTCCGGAAGGTAATAGGCAGGTATTCTATGTCCCCACCATAATTGACGAGAGATGCACCAGTCCTTTACATTTTCCATCCAATGACGGTAAGTATTCTTAAACTTTGCAGGATGAAATTTAACGGTATCGTTCATCACAACATCAAGAGCTGGTTTTGCCATGTCTGTCATTTTGCAAAACCATTGCATAGAAAGTTTTGGTTCTATTACCTCATCGGTTCTTTCTGAATAACCTACCTTATTAATAATATCTTCTACTTTATACAGGTATCCTTTTTCTTTTAGTTCGGCAGCAATCTTTTCACGCACCTTAAAACGATCTTCGTTGGTATATAGAATGGCTTTTTCATTCAGTGTTCCATTGTCATTAAATATATCTATTGTTTTAAGATGGTATTTGATGCCCAGGTTATAATCGTTGATGTCGTGGGCTGGTGTAACTTTAAGTGCTCCTGTTCCAAATTCTTTTTCAACATATTCATCAAATATAATAGGAACCGAACGATTAATTAATGGTACCAAAGCATTTTTCCCTTTCAGATGGGTGTATCTTTCATCATCAGGGTGAACACAAACAGCAGTATCGCCAAGTATTGTTTCTGGTCTGGTTGTAGCAATACTAATCCACTGATCGGTAGTTCCTTCTATCTGGTATCTTACATAATACAATTTAGAATTTACTTCTTTATAAATTACTTCTTCGTCAGACAATGCAGTTAAAGCTTTGGGGTCCCAGTTTACCATTCTCACACCACGATATATCAAACCTTTATTATAGAGGTCAATAAAAACATCGATTACCGACTCAGACAGATCCTCATCCATCGTAAATTTAGTTCTGTCCCAATCGCAGGAAGCACCAAGCTTTTTTAACTGCTCAAGTATAATGCCCCCATGTTTGTGTGTCCATTCCCAGGCATGCTTTAAAAATTCTTCTCTCGAAATATCAGTTTTCTTTATCCCCTCTGCTTTTAGTTTGCCAACCACTTTTGCTTCTGTAGCAATAGAAGCATGGTCTGTTCCGGGTAACCAACAGGCATTCTTGCCTAACATCCTTGCCCTGCGCACCAATACATCCTGAATAGTATTGTTTAGCATATGCCCCATATGCAACACTCCTGTAACATTTGGCGGAGGTATTACTATTGTATAGGGTTCTCTTTCGTCTGGTATTGATCTGAAAAAGCCATTTTCCATCCAAAATGCATACCATTTGTCCTCAATCTGCAAAGGTGAATATTGTTTTGAAATTTCCATCTTGATATTTTACTGTTTCGTTTTTTTTGACAAAACCACAAAGTTAGGAAAAAACGCAATATTGGAATTACAAAAAGTTAATTATAATTGTATATGATATGCACATAAACAATAATATATCAAGCGAGATGAATATTTATAGTACATTCCCTGACTGCTATCAGGTAAATATTCGAGAATCCTATACACGTTGCTGTGTTTATAAAAAAATATATTATAAGGCATTCACGAATACTTCTTATTTGAGGGATTCTCCGATGGGCTTTTAGCTCATCGGCTTCCCATTCGATTAGGCACAGTTGTTTATTTTTCTAGTTCTACTCTGATGTGATTTAATAGTCCTTTAAGCCATTTGGATACTTGATCTGAACTTATAATGGTATGAATATGGGTCTGGTCGTGTTGCCAATTTCCATTCATTGCAAAATGAATTTTTTTAACATCGAATAGCTTTGATTTTTGGTCTTCTATGAGTGAAATAAAGTCACCATTATCAAAATGAATTGAATATTCTTCAATTGTTTTCTCAATCGCTTGACTTGATGTTATATGCCAATGTGGTTGGGAGTGATTATGTTCAGGGTCATTCCAATCGTCCCATTCAGCTCTAAAGAGTTGAATTTTCACTTCATCAGTATCATCACCTTCATAAACTGAAATTGAAATGTTAGTATGAATTGTTTTAATTCGTTTTTGCCCTTGTTTCGATTCTTGAGCAGTAAATTTGGCTTCTATATACAACCAATATTTGTCAAACCATCTTAGAACTTTGACCGGCTCTGAATTATATCTGTTTATTGCAAATGAATTTCCTTCAATTTTGAATAATGAGATGTTATAATACCCAGGAACTTCAATTAATTTAATATTTTCAACAAGATTTTTGCAATCCTTGTTTATTGTTTCTACGATACCAAGATAATCACTCATAATTCTATCTATTTGGATAAAAGTAGGACTTTAGAATATCGTCTATAACAGGTTTCACAAATGAATTTCCACTTTCTAATTCTTTACCTAATTCAACTAATTTTAAATATACACCTCTCTTTTTCAAATTATCTTTATGAATATTCGGAATTGGAATATTTTTAATTTGAATATTTCCCAAATCAAAACCCGACATTATTGGTTTTGAATATACAGAGAGTAATAAATCAAAAATATTACTACTAAAGCAAGCCAAATAAAAGTAATAATCGTTGATGGCAAATTCCTTTTTAGGAATAAAAGCATTTCCTTCTTCGATAATGCAATTTCCTTCTCTATCAAATGCAAAGGAATTGGAGTTGCCAAATCTATTTGAATATAATCTTGATTCTTTAAGGAATTGCCAATTCCTTGGTCTAGTTAATGACCACCATTGATTTATACCTTTTCTTTTCTCAAGTATATCTTTGTTTGGTAACAATCGTGTGTTGTAAAAATCTAGCCCTAACAATTCATCCTCATTTTTGAATATCAAGCCTTCATTACTATAAGGAAACCAACTATATTCTGTTATTATCAATTTTCCTAACTTTATTGAGTTGTTAGTTAGTATTGGTCTGAATAATTTTTTATCTGGTTCTGATAATAATTCAAATTCAGCTGATGTTATTTTAAAAACGTTTTTTACTCCTAATAAAGCTCCCTGCCAAATATTGAAAATATCACCTATGGTTGATAATTTTCCTGCTTTATGATAAATACTTACTTCTTTAATGAATTCATTTTCATCAAATGAAATTAACTTCCAACTATTGTTGACAATTGGAAAATAGTGTGGTGTAAAAATACTGAAGTTTTTACTGTTTATTGAAAGCTCATTATTGGCATTCATCTTTCTAAACTCTCTCAAAGCGTCTTGAACAACTCCTTTTTCATTTTTTGTCCATAAAACTTTTGGTAGTTGAAGTGATTGATTCTTTATTGCAATGAATAAACTTACATCTGTTAATGCGTCTTCAAACACATAATTTCCTAGTTTAGCCAAAATCTTAAAATTCAAATCTTCCCCTATTTTATTTCTAAGGTCAGAGTATATTTCAGAATAAAAAATTGAAGTAGGTAAAACACAACCAATAATGCCATTATTTGATAATGATTGACTTGCCTTGTAGAAGAATGCAGTAGCTTGATTTGGTCTACTTCTTCTAACAACTTCGTTCAAAATATTTAATACATTATCACGACTACTTTTCTCCTTTAATAATTCCCAAGAGAGGAAGGGTGGATTCATTAAAATTAAATCATTTTGTCCCCAATCTTCTACTAAAGAATCTTCAACTCGTTTTACTTCAATAGCCAATTCATTGTTCCATTGTTTTCGGTTTTCATAAGATAAAAGGAAGACAGAAGTCCTTATGGCACTATCAGAAGAATCAAAACCTTTTATGGTAATTTTTCCTTTGTAATATTTATTTTTTAGCTGTTTTAAAACTTCTATTAAAAACTCAGATGAGCCACACGAAGGGTCTAGAATTGTAATATTAGGCTTGGTTAAATCCAAGTTCTTTATTGTATTTTCAACTATACTCCTAGCGATATATTGAGGAGTGTAATGAATGCTTGAATAAGCATCTAATCTGGTTTCTAATTTACTCGAAACACCGCCAAATAAGTCTCTTTGTGGGTTAAAGTAAATTACTTCGCGATGAGCTTCTTGAAAGAGTACGCCTGCTGTATGACGAAGAATTAAATCAAGATTAGGCTTAATGTTTCTTACTCCTTGATTTAAACGCTCTACAAAGTAGTCAAACCTATCAGGAATTTTGGAATCAGATATGTTCCACTTAGTATAATCTATATTTGAAATGTCTTCTTCTAGGCTTATTAGTAAAGTAAAGAGTAGATTTATAGCTTCTGATGAATCTTGTTTTTCAAAAGTAATGTTTCTAAGTTGTCTGAAAATATCAAGAATGAAAGGGACTACATCATTCTGTGTCCTATGAGACTTTGAAGAAAGGTACTTGTAAAATTGTCCTAAGTTAAATTCTATCTTTTTGTTTGGGATGTTTTCTGTTTTACCTTCAAACCAATTAACCACTTCCACAAAATCTTCATCTATAAATAAAAAATTTTTTGTGTTTGTCGACCAAGATTCACCAAATATTGTTTTATGATTTTCATTTCCTTTCGCAGATGTTTTCAAACAGAAATCGCCTTGCCCACCATTGAGCATAAGAAACTTGTCCATTTGATTAAGCGGATTTAACTTAATTGGAAGTAAACCAAAGTTTGATTCCCAAATATTTATGTCTTTTAAGTTATTCACAGTGCAAAGGTAAAAATTTATTTTCTGTTATTTGATTTTATTCTATCAATTTAAGCTTATTCGGGATTCTTACAATCATGACTAACGTTCCAGCAATTGCTTTTCGATGGTGAAATTTACTACAAAAATTAACAATGAGCTAAATATTTTTAAATTATTTCTGTCCTTTCCAACGAGCCACTGCCCCGCCACTGAAAGCAATTGCCTGTTGTATGCTGTGCTTTATTTACGGTTCATAAATAATTCTACAATTAGGAAGTGACTTCTTTATTTTTTCATACTCACCAGTTTTCAAGCGATTTCCTGTCAAACCAAGTTCTTTTAATTTTTTTAAATTTCCAATATTGTCAGGAAGAGTTTCCAACCAACAACCAAATAAATATAAACCTTCTAAATTTTTCAATAAAACTATATTGTCAATATTTGAAATATTATTGTCAGTTAAATCTATTTCTTTAAGTTTAGAACAATTCAATATCTCTCGAGGTAAAGAATCTAATCCATTTAATTGAAGATATAAACCTTCAAGATTTGTTAGTTGTCCTATCTTACTTGGTATCTTTCCTAATCCACAACATTTATCAATTTTATTCCCTTTGTCATCAATATCAACAACGTCACAGTCTTCACCAATAATTGAAAGAAATTTTAGGTTTTTCATTTTAAATACACTGTCCGGAATACCTTTGCATTTCAACTGAGTAGTCATAGTGTGAAATCTTGTAACAGTATCAAGTACGATACTTTCATTTTGATTCTGTGTTACAGTCTTTGTCTGACTATTACAAGAACAAAAAATAATGGCTATCAATATAGTAAAAATGTTTCTTAGCATAGCATACTTACTTATCTATGTGACTTATCTGTATTTTTATCACAGCAATACAACATACATTTGCATGCTTTATCTAGTTTTTGTCTTGCATATTTCATCTTTTTTCATTCAATCTCAATTTCATCAAAATCCTATTTTTTTTGTAAAATTCAAACTAATAATTCACAATTCCAAACCCAAATTCATTTTTTTACATAATACCAAGTTGCATTCATAGAAGAATTATTCGATAATGAATGCTTACTTGGTATTATGCCGATGCAGTTCATTAAAATTTCAAAATAAAATTATATCAATGAATGCAAGTCGGTACAAAACCTCAGAAATCTTCTTCCAAAATAAAAGCGACTTTTTATATTATCACTAAGTAGAAATACTGATTGTGGAGTTTTTTTTGTTTTTGATTGAAGTGTGAGGTCAATAGTTGGAAGTTGGGAGTTGGAAGTTGGAAGTCAGAGAAGCTGTCGGGCTTTTTCACATTTTGTTAGCTCCCGCTCAAACTGGCATAACAATTACTTAAACTGATCTGGCAATGTGTTAAACTGACTTAACACCGACTTAAGCTGACTTAGCTCTGAGTTAAACTGACTTAACCCTGACCTAAGCTCACTTAACTCTGAGTTAAACTAACTTAATAATGAGTTAAACTGACCTAACTATGACCTAAGGTAGAGAACCTCCGACTTAAGGTAGAGAACCTATAGAGGTTAGGTAGAGAACCTTCGACTTAAGGTAGAGAACCTATAGAGGTTAGGTAGAGTACCTTCGACTTAAGGTAGAGAACCTATAGAGGTTAGGTAGAGAACCTTCGACTTAAGGTAGAGAACCTATAGAGGTTAGGTAGAGAACCTCCGACT
>DYDE01000050.1 GCA_020718065.1 Marinifilum sp.
AATTTTGTTAAAGCGTTTTGAAGATAATTAATTTGATGCTGTGGATTTCGCATAAAATTAGTTTTGCAAGAATATCGAATTAGCGTTAAGTCCTAATCTGTTGTTTTTTTCCTCAACTTAAATGTAAGAGCTATTAACAATATTGCTAATACCTTTAGGTAGTGGTCTATATGTGATAAATTAATAAAAATCTTTAATTTACAAATTAAAAATTTAAACAATCTTGTTATTGTTAATAAAAATTAAAAAAAAAAATTTAGCCTAAATTTCCTTATGTAGAAGTAAAAGTATTAAGTTGTTAAAAAATTAACAACTTGATATAAGAGAGGAAAAAAAGTTTTTTACTTAAAATATTAAATATATATTTGCAAGCAAAAAAATAAAAACATACAAAAGATTTTGGTGCAGTAAGGAAAATGATAAATAAGACTTAAGTCGAAAAAAATACATAATATGTCACACGAAAATCATCATTCTCACGCAAATCCTACTTTAGCTGACGAAATTCATGATCATACCGAAGTTCTAGCTGCCAAATGTTATCAATGTGGCAAATGTTCTGCAGGATGTCCGTTATCAGATGAAATGGATTATCCTCCCAGTGTTGTAATGCGAATGTTACAGACGGGAATGCCTGAATTAGAAGAAAAATTATTACGTTCATATACAATATGGTTGTGTCTCACTTGCGAGATGTGTATAGCTAGATGCCCTATGGAAGTTGATATTCCAAAAGTTATGGATTATCTTAGAGAAAAGACATTAAAAGCAGGAAAAGCAAATCCCAAAGCAAAAAACATTATATCATTTCATAAAGCTTTTTTAGATTCTATTCAGAAAACAGGTCGTTTATATGAAATGGGACTGATTGTTGATTACAAAATGCGATCACTTAATATGATGCAGGATGTTGCAGTTGCTCCAAAAATGTTTATGAAAGGAAAACTTTCAATTTTACCCGAATTGATAAAAGAACGTAAGAAAATGGAAAGCATTTTCAAAAAGACATTTAAAAACAAGGAGGCTTCGAAATGAAAATAGGTTTCTATCCTGGGTGTTCACTGAATGGTGGTTCTAAAGAGTACAAAGATTCCGTATATGCTTTAGCTAAACAATTTGATATTGAGCTTGTATATATTCCAGATTGGAATTGTTGTGGTGCAACTGCTGCCCATAACCTGAATAAAGAATTATCACTTTCTTTACCTTCACGTATTTTAGCCATTGCTGAAAGAGAAGGTTTAAAAGATATTTTGGTGCCTTGTGCCGCCTGTTATAGCAGGTTAACAGTTACACAACATGAGCTTAATCATGATGAAAATCTTAAAAAGAGAATAACAGATATCATAGAGATGCCTGTTAAAGGTACTACAAGAATTCTGAATATTATTCAATGGATTGAAGAATTCATATTAGAAAAAATACCTTATAAAATGTTCAAACCTTTTAATCATAAGGTGGCATGTTATTATGGATGTCTTTTGGTAAGACCTCATGAAATTTTAAAATTTGATAGAGAAGAAAATCCAGAATCAATGGATAAGTTGATGAAAGCTGTTGGTGCAGATTCCATTGACTGGGCGTTTAAAACAGAATGTTGTGGTGCTGGTTTTTCTGTTTCGAGAACAGATATTGTTGGTAAGTTATCTGGCAAGTTAATGGCAGATGCTGTTGATCGTGGTGCAGAAGCTATTATAGTAGCATGTCCGATGTGTCATTCAAATCTTGATATGCGTCGTCCTGCAATTAATAAATATTTAGGTAAAAACATTGATATTCCTATCCTGTATATATCTCAAGCGATAGGTCTTGCTGTTGGTATTGACGAGCATACACTTGGCTTGCATCGTCATATGGTTGATGTTAATTTAAAAGAAAACACAACTACTGTTACAAAAGAAAAAATTAAAGAAAAAACAGAAACGGAGGTATAAAACATGGCACGGATTGGAGTTTTTATTTGTCATTGTGGCGAAAATATAAGTGCAACTGTTGATTGTGCTAAAGTAGCTGCTGTTGCATCAAATTTTCCTGGTGTAGCCTATAGCGTTGATTATAAATATATGTGTTCTGACCCTGGTCAGAGAATGATCATAGATGCAATTAAGGAGAAAAAACTGGATGGAATAGTGGTTGGATCTTGCTCCCCCAGAATGCATGAACCAACTTTCAGAAGAGCTACTGCAGAAGGAGGATTAAATCCATTTCTTTGTGAAATGGCTAATTTAAGAGAACATTGTTCCTGGGTGCACGAAAAAGGCGATGTAACAACTGCAAAAGCGATTGACCTTGTCAGAACACTGGTAGAAAAAGTAAAAAGAAATACACCTTTACTTCCTATTAAAGTGCCAGTTACAAAAACAGCATTGGTTATTGGTGGTGGTGTAGCTGGAATTCAGGCAGCATTGGATATTGCAAATACAGGTCATAAGGTAGTTATGGTAGAAAGAGATCCTTCTATTGGTGGTCATATGTCTCAGTTATCAGAAACATTCCCAACCTTAGATTGTTCTCAATGTATTTTAACACCAAGAATGGTTGAAGTTGCTCAGCATCCAAATATAACACTATACACTTATGCCGAAGTGGAAAGTTTGGATGGATTTGTTGGTAATTTTAAGGTTAAGATAAGAAAAAAAGCAAAGAGTATAAACGAAAAAGATTGTACAGGTTGCGGTTTGTGTTGTACCAAATGTCCTACCAAAAAAATTCCAAGTGAATTTGAACAAGGATTAGGATTTAGAAGTGCTATTTATGTTCCTTTTCCACAAGCAGTTCCAAATAAGCCAGTTATTGATAAGGAAAATTGTACTTATTATACCAAGGGAAAATGTCGTGTTTGCGAAAAGGTTTGTCCTACTAAAGCTATTCGTTTTGATCAGGAAGATGAAATATTAGAGATAGAAATTGGAGCAATTGTTATTTGTACTGGCTTTAATATTCTTAAAACCTCTTTCTTCCCTGAATATGGTTATGGTGTTTATAAAGATGTAATTGATGGTCTTCAGTTTGAAAGACTTGCATCTGCTTCTGGTCCTACCTTAGGCGAAATAAGACGTCCATCGGATGGTAAAATCCCGCAGAAAATTGTATTTATTGCTTGTGCAGGCTCAAGAGACCCTGCAAAAGGTATTGAATATTGTTCAAAAATATGTTGTATGTACACTGCTAAACATGCGATGTTATACAAACATAAAGTTCATGAAGGAAAAGCATATATATTCTATATGGATATCCGAGCTGGTGGCAAGATGTATGAAGAGTTTGTAAGAAGAGCCATTGTGGAAGATGAAGCACAATATATTCGTGGCAGGGTATCAAAAGTATATGAAAAGAACGGTAAACTAATTGTTGTGGGTGCTGATACGTTATTAGGTGCTATGCCAGTTGAAATAGAAGCAGATATGGTTGTTCTTGCAACAGCTGGTATCGCTAGCGAAGGTGCTGAGTCACTGGCTCAGAAATTACATGTATCTTATGATGCATATAAGTTCTTTGCAGAAGCGCATCCAAAATTAAAACCTGTTGAAACAAATACTGCAGGAATATTCCTTGCAGGAGCTTGTCAGGCTCCAAAAGATATTCCTGAATCTGTTTCAGCGGCATCTGGAGCAGCTGTGAAAGTTGCTGCTTTATTCTCTAACGATGAATTAACAAGAGATCCTATGGTTGCTTTTGTTAATAGAACTGCTCCGCCTGTTTTCTCAACTTGTGTTGGTTGTTTCTTATGTCAACCGGTTTGTCCTTATCAGGCAATTGAAAAAGAAGAAATAAAAGACCGTCAGGGAAAAACAATTAAAACGGTAGCAAGAATTAACCCTGGTTTATGTCAGGGTTGCGGAACTTGTGTTGCGCTCTGTCGAAACAAGGCTATTGATATTCTTGGATATACCAATGAACAGGTATATACAGAAGTAGTAGCATTATTGAACGAATATTAGAATTGAATTTATTTTTAAATAAATAATGATTAAATAATAAGACAAATGTCCGAAAAATTTGAACCCAAAGTTGTAGCATTTGTTTGCAATTGGTGTACTTATGCTGGAGCAGACTTAACGGGGACCAGTCGTATAAAATATGCACCAAACGTGAAAATTATCAGGTTTCCCTGTACTGGAAGAATTGACTTTATGCTTTTAATGAAGGCATTTGCCAATGGCGCTGATGGAATAATTGTTTCAGGATGCCACCCCAATGATTGTCACTATTCAACTGGAAATTTTCATGCACGTCGTCGTTGGATGGTTTTTAAAAGTATGCTTGAATTTATGGGAGTTGATACCCGTAGAATTGTTTTTTCCTGGGTTTCGGCTGCAGAAGGAGCAAAATGGGCACAATTGGTGAATACTTCTGTTGAAGAATTTCGCAAACTTGGTTCTTATGATGCCTATAAACAAGTTGCAAAACTCAATATAGAAAAGGAGGTTTTCAATGGATGATATTAGAAAAAAAGCGAAAGAACTATTAGAAAACAAAACAGTTCAGGTAGTTATTGGATATGGAAAAGGTTCGGGTGAAGAAGCACGTGCTATTTTTGTTAGAGATGCTGCAAAAACCGATCAACTTATATTTGATGAAACATGTTTACAAAACCTTGCTGTTTATATTTTAAAACATGAAGTAAAACATCTTGGAAAAATTGCAATTGTTGCTACTTCCTCTGTATTACGAAGTATTATGATACTTGCTTCAGAGCAACAGCTTAAAGATGGTGATTTAGTTGTTCTGGGGATAACATCAGATGGCAAATATATTGATTTGCCTAATTTTAAGGCTATCGAAGATTATCTTGCAACTTTAAATGTTTCTATAACAGATAAAGAAAAAGAATTGTTGAAAATGATTGATGCTATGACCATGGAAGAAAGATGGGCATGGTGGCAAAATGAATTTTCAAAATGTTTTAAATGTTATGCTTGTCGTTCAGCTTGTCCGATGTGTTATTGTCCAAAATGCACAACAGATTCAAATCAACCACAATGGATTCCGGTTGCATCACATCAGTTAGGCAATATGGAATGGCATTTAATGCGTGCAATGCATCTTGCTGGACGTTGTATCAATTGTGGAGAGTGTGCAAAAGCATGTCCAATGGATATTCCTTTAAATTTGTTAACTTATAAAATGATAGATGAGATGAATGCGAACTTTGGCGTAACTGTTGGAATGAAACCCGATGCTGTTTTCGCACTCTCTACATTTAAAAATGAAGATAAAGAAAATTTTATCAGATAAGTCATGGAGATAGAAAAGAAATTATTAAAAAAAGCATCGCTTGAAAAACTTTTCGAAAAGCTAAAAGCAGATGGAAAAAAAATGTATGCTCCGGTAAAAAAAGATAAGCTGGTGAATTTTGCCTTGGTTGATACATTTGGAGAAATATGTGACGATTATATTCTCACAGTGAAGTCAGCTAAATCAGTGGCATTTCCCAAAATTGAAAAAATTGTTGATTACGAGCATTCAAAAAATTCATCAAAAGCAATAGATATTGATGTAAGTAATTTTCCTGAAGTAGTTTTATGGGGAGTTCGCCCTTGTGATGCTGTCGGTTTTGATTCATTAGATGCAATTTTTACATGGGATTATAAAGACAATATATATCTTGCTCGTTTAGAAAAAACATCTATCATAAGCTTTAGTTGTTTTAAATCTGATAACAATTGTTTTTGTACCTCTGTAAATGGAAATCCTGGTGGAACAAAAGGAAGTGATATATTGTTAACCAAAATAAGCAATGGTGACTATTTGGTTGAAATAATTACTGAAAAAGGAAAACAAATAATTGCAAAAGCTCCTGAATTGTTTGAGGCAGCTCCAACTGAAGAAAAAGATAAGAACCTGACCAATGTTCCAATTAAATTTAATGTTAAAGATATAACAGAAAATTCAGCGAAATTTTTTGAAAATGATTTATGGGTAGAGCAATCATTACGTTGTATTGGATGTGGAGCGTGTGCATTTGTTTGTCCTACTTGTGCTTGTTTCGATATTCAGGATGAATCTGCAGGAAAGAACGGAACAAGATTACGTTTATGGGATTCCTGTTGTTTTTCTTTATTCACTATGCATACATCGGGACATAACCCCCGCGAAGTTCAAAGTCAACGATGGAGACAACGCATCATGCACAAATTTTCATATATGCCCGAACGCTTAAATGTAGTTGGTTGTATTGGTTGTGGGAGGTGCTCAAGAGCATGTCCAGTTGATATGAATATTTCAGAACATTTGATCAATTTAGCTGAGGAGGTAAAAAAATGAGTGAAAAGAATTTATATTTACCCTATTCAATGATTATAGAAAAGGTAACAGAAGAAGCTCCTTTCGTAAAAACATTCAGATTGAAATTTGAAAATGAAAAAGAAGCTAATAACTTTTCTTTTAAGACTGGACAATTTGGTGAATATTCTGTTTTTGGTGAAGGTGAATCTACTTTCTGTATTGCTTCTTCTCCAACTAAAAAAGGTTATATTGAGTGTACTTTTCGTCAGGCCGGAAGGGTAACTACAGCCTTATCTAATTTAGAAGAAGGTAATACAATTGGATTTAGAGGACCATATGGAAATATTTTTCCTATTGACGACTGGAAAGGTAAAAGTTTATTGTTTATTGCAGGTGGTATAGCATTGCCTCCAATGCGAAGCGTTATTTGGAATTGCCTTGATTTAAGAGAAAATTTTAAAGATGTTACCATCATTTATGGTGCACGTAGTGTAGCTGACTTGGTTTACAAACAAGAATTGAGAGATTGGGAAGAACGTCCTGATGTTAAAATGGTAACCACAGTTGATCCAGGTGGAGAAACTCCAGATT
The DNA here is from genome assembly GCA_020718065.1 of Marinifilum sp. Taxonomy (GTDB): domain Bacteria; phylum Bacteroidota; class Bacteroidia; order Bacteroidales; family CG2-30-32-10; genus CG2-30-32-10. The sequence goes on from DYDE01000050.1 coordinate 6,820, forward strand.
GGAATGGTGAAGTTGGTTTTGTTCCTACAATTTTGGAAAAAACTGCTCCATCAAGTAAGGATACTATTGCTATTGTTTGTGGTCCTCCAATTATGATTAAATATACTTTTCCTGTTCTCGAAAAACTAGGTTTTTCAGATGATAATATATATACAACATTAGAAAACAGAATGAAATGTGGTTTTGGTAAATGTGGACGTTGCAATGTAGGAAAGGTTTTTGTTTGTAAAGATGGTCCTGTATTTACTTTAACACAATTGAAACAATTACCAGCAGAATACTAGAATTATAAATATTAAAATAAATTATATGTCCGACTTATCAATAAAATATATGGGGTTGTCATTGAAAAACCCTATTATCGTTGGAAGTTCCGGTTTGACAAATTCTATTGAAAATCTTAAGGAAATAGAAAAAGCTGGTGCAGGTGCTGTTGTTATTAAATCTATTTTTGAAGAACAGATTCTTATAGAGTCAGACAAATTCTTGAGTAGCTCTGATAAAAAAATCGAACCTATGAAAAGAGGCTTTGATGATATCATGAATAAAAGGAGCTATGATTATATTGAAGCATTGGATTATATTGACAATTTTGCAAAAGAAAATACACTTGATAAATATCTTCAATTTATTGAAAAAGCAAAAGAAAGTATATCAATACCAATAATAGCAAGCATAAACTGTGTTTCATCATACAATTGGCATTATTTTGCTAAAAGAATTCAAAAAGCTGGTGCAGATGCAATAGAATTAAATATATATTTACTTCCTTCTAATCCAATACAAGAAGGCATTGAAAATGAAAAGGTATATTTTGAAATTGCAAAAGAAGTTCAAAAATATGTTAGTATTCCTGTTTCTTTAAAAATTAGTTATTATTTTTCTGGATTAGCACAAAAAGTAATTGAATTATCTAAAACAGGTATTAAAGGATTGGTTCTTTTTAATCGTCCATATAATCCAGATATTGACATTAAAACTATAAAAATTTCTTCATCGAATATTTATAGCACACAAAGTGAATATTCACATACATTGCGTTGGGTAGCTATACTTGCAGGCAGAACAGATTGTGATATTATTGCTTCTACTGGAATTCATGATTATACATCAGTAATAAAACAAATTCTAGCGGGTGCAACAGCTGTTCAAATGGCATCCGTTTTTTATAAAAAAGGCTTTGGAGTTATATCTGAAACTTTAAAAGGTATTGAAGATTGGATGAAAGAACACAAATTTGAAAACGTGAATGATTTTAGAGGCAAATTAAGTCAGGTAAAAATTGAGCACCCAGCTGCATACGAACGTGTACAGTTTATGAAAATGTATTCGAATATTGAATAAAAATTAAAATGAAATAAATATGAATGCTGAATCGTTAATAGTTTTTTTTATTGTAGCAATGGTATTGGTTGGTGGCGCAATCTCCTTTTCTTATTTTGTTGCACCTACCTCGCGAAATGCTCAAAAAGCTGAATCATACGAATGTGGTATTCCCACTAAAGGGATTACCTGGTTACAGTTTAATGTTGGATATTATTTATTTGCTATTCTGTTTCTTGTATTTGAAGTGGAAACAGTCTTTGTATTTCCCTGGGCTGTTGTTATGAAGGATTTAGGAATGGTTGCATTTATTGAAATTCTAATCTTCTTCTTTATACTGATATTAGGTTTATTATATGCTTGGAAAAAACATGCTTTGATATGGGAGTAAAAATTAAATCAATGAAATATGAAGAGTTTAAGGACAATGAAACCCTTGAACTTTTCAATGAGACAGGTGGAAATGTATTCATGACAACTATTGATAATATTATCAATTGGGGTAGATCAAATTCCATTTGGCCGTTAACTTTTGCCACAAGTTGTTGTGGAATAGAAATGATGGCGGCTGGTGCTGCCCGTCATGATTTTTCCAGATTTGGAATAGAAGTGTATCGTGCTAGTCCACGACAAGCTGATGTTATTGTTGTTGCAGGAACAATAGTTAACAAAATGGCTCCTGTTTTGAAAAGACTTTATGATCAGATGTCTGACCCCAAATATGTAATTGCTATGGGTTCTTGTGCTATTTCTGGCGGTCCTTTTTATTATAATTCTTATCATGTTATTAAAGGAGTGGAGCATGTAATTCCTGTTGATGTTTATATTCCAGGTTGCCCTCCTAGACCAGAAGCTTTGCTTTATGGGGTGATGCAATTACAAAGGAAAATTAAAAAAGAGAGATTTAAAGTAAAATTTGACTCTACAAAGGAAATAGAAAAATAGTTTTATTATAATTAGCTAATACATTACTAAATAAAAGTAGTATTAAATTATAGTGTATAATGACAAACGAACAATTAAAAGAAAAAGTTATAGCAATTGTACCTAATGCTGAAGTTAAGGAAAATAAGCAATATCTTATTGTTACAGTTCCTCAGAATAAGTTATATACTCTTGCAAAAACTTTCAAGGAATCTGAAGATACAGCTTTTGATTATTTATTTTGTTTATCAGGCATGGATTGGGGCGATAGTTTGGGTGTAGTTTACCATCTTGAATCAACAAAATATCATCATTGTATAGTATTAAAAACCAAAACAACGAATAGAGAAAATCCGGTTTTGGATACCGTATGTGATTTATGGAAAACTGCAGAATTTCTTGAAAGAGAAGTTTTTGATCTTTTCGGTATCAATTTTAAAAATCATCCGGATATGAGAAGAATTTTCCTTGAAGAAAACTGGCAGGGATATCCACTTAGAAAAGACTACGTTGATGAAATAAACATAGTTGAAAGGTAAGATATGACAGTAAAATTGCAAATTAAAAATCTAGAAGAACAGGAATATACCATCAATATGGGTCCTCAACACCCATCTACACATGGAGTATTGAGACTAGTGGTATCCTTAAAAGGTGAAATAGTTAAGAATGTTCAACCTCATTGTGGTTACATTCATCGTGGCATTGAAAAAATGTGCGAAAAACTCACCTATCAGCAAATTATTCATTTGACAGACAGGCTGGATTACCTTTCTGCACTTATCAGCAACGAAGCTGTTTGTATTGCTGTTGAAGAAGCTCTCGAAGTAGAAGTTCCAGAAAGGGTTAAATATATCCGAACCATTATGGATGAACTTACCCGTATAGCATCTCACCAATTATGGTGGTGTTCTTTCGGAATGGATTTAGGTGGTTTAACTTGTTTTTTCTACGGACTTAGAGACAGAGAAAAAATTCTGGACATTTTTGAAGAATCTATTGGTGGAAGACTAATATTGAGCTATTATACTCCAGGGGGTTTGATGAATGACATACATCCGAATTTCAAACAAAGAGTAAAAGATTTTATTAAGTATTTCAGGAAGATACTGCCCGAATATGATCAGCTACTTACCGGGAATGTTATTATGCAGGAACGTACAAAAGGTATTGGTTTAATATCAAAAGAAGATGCAATTTCTTTTGGTTTCACAGGTCCATCAGGCAGAGGTTCCGGTTTTTCTTGCGATCTAAGAAAACAGCACCCTTATGGTATGTATAGCAAAGTTGATTTTAAGGAAGTTTTATATACAGAAGGTGATACTTTTGCCAGATATAAAGTGAGGATAGCTGAAATGTGGGAATCTATGAAAATTATTGAGCAACTTATTGATAATATTCCTGAAGGTCCATATTCTGTAAAAATGAAACCGATTATTAAGCTTCCTGAAGGAGAATATTATCAAAGAGTGGAAGGATGCAGAGGTGAATTTGGAGTATATATTGAAAGTCGAGGAGAAAAATTTCCTTACAGACTTAAATTGCGTTCACCAAACTTCAGCAATCTTTCTGCATTAAACACTTTGTCAAAGGATCAAAAAATAGCCGATCTTGTCGCTATTGGTGGTTCTCTCGATTATATAATTCCAGATATTGATCGTTAATTAATAAATATAAAACTAAACGATATGCCTTTTAATATTTACGATTTTACATCATTTACCCAATGGATCGACAAATCACTTTATGATTCTTGTACACCATTTTGGGCTATGATATGGGAAATGAGCATTATTGGAGTTGTATTTCTTGCATTTTATGCAGTTGTTGGGCTCTATTTAGTTTATGCTGAAAGAAAAATATGCGGTTTTATACAATGCCGTGTTGGACCTAATCGTGTAGGTCCTTATGGATTTTTCCAAACCATTGCCGATCTGATTAAACTCTTGATGAAAGAACTTATTTACATTAAGAATGCTGATAAAGTTCTTTTTAATATTGCTCCTTTTATTGTAATTATTACCTCATTTCTTGCAATAGCTGCAATTCCTTTTGCAAAAGGGCTGCATGCCATTGATTTTGATATCGGGGTATTTTATCTGATGGCAGTATCTTCTATGGGGGTAATAGGTTTGTTATTAGCTGGTTGGTCTAGTAATAATAAATATTCACTTATCGGAGCAATGCGTAGCGGTGCACAAATTGTAAGTTATGAACTTTCAGTTGGCCTTTCTTTGGTTACTATTGTAGTTCTTGCTGGAACAATGCAATTATCGCAGATAGTTGAACTACAACGTGATGGTTGGTTCATTTTCAAAGGACATATTCCTGCATTTATAGCATTTATAATATTCATTACAGCTGGTATTGCTGAAACAAATCGTGGACCTTTCGACTTAGCAGAAGCAGAATCAGAACTTACAGCAGGTTATCATACTGAGTATTCAGGTATCAAATTTGCTTTTTTCTTTCTTGCAGAATATATGAATATGTTTATTATTGCTTCAATTGCTGCAACAGTATTCTGGGGAGGTTGGATGCCTTTGCATTTTCCAGGTCTTGAAAACTTTAATCATTTTATGGATTTCATTCCCCCATTTATTTGGTATATTGGAAAAACTGCTGTCATCATTTTTATTATGATGTGGTTTAAATGGACTTTTCCACGTCTTCGTATCGACCAATTACTTAATTTAGAGTGGAAATATTTATTGCCTATCAATTTGTTCAATGTGTTATTAATGGCTTTTATTGTTTTAAAGGGTTGGGAATTGTTTTAGATGTAAAATCCTATAAAAATTAAGACATAAAACTAACATTAAAGAAAAATTATAAAATAAGCGAATGAAAATTATTAGATATATAACTGGGATATTTAAAGGAATCTGGACACTGCTGGTTGGCTTGAAAGTTACTGGTTCCTATTTCTTCAGACCATGGAAGATTGTAACACAACAATATCCTGAAAACAGGAAGAAAAAAGGCAAGCATAAACTTGAAATGTTTGATCGTTTCAAGGGAGAAGTTACTATGCTTCATAATGAAAATAATCAGCACAAATGCACTGGTTGTGGTATATGTGAGATTAATTGCCCTAATGGAACCATTGAAGTTATTACCAGAATGGTTGTTAACGAAGAAGGGAAAAAGAAAAGAGAAATAGACAAGCATATTTACCATCTGGGAATGTGTTCTTTCTGTGCTCTTTGCGTTAAAACTTGCCCTTCGCAAGCATTGGCTTTTTCACGGGAATTTGAACATGCTGTATTCGACAGAGCTAAGCTTAATAAAGTTCTCAATAAAGAAGGGTCATCACTAATGAAAGGAGTTGAATAATGGAAAAAATATTAGCCCTGACATCAAATCAAATCATGTTTATTATATTCTCTGCTGTTATTGTTATGTTTTCAATTTTAACGGTTACAACCAGAAGAATTTTACGTGCTGCTACTTATTTACTTTTTGTGTTGGTTTCTACTTCTGGTATTTATTTTATGTTGCAATACCAGTTTTTGGCTGCTGTTCAATTAACATTATATGCCGGAGGTATTGTTGTATTGATAATTTTCTCAATTCTTCTTACCAGTCATATAAATCAGAAGTTTGAAGCTGTTAGTTGGAAAACTATTGCTTTTGGAACCATTGCTTCTATACTTGGAATTGTTGTATGCATCACCAGTATATTGCAATTTCAGTTTAAAGCAAGCACACTGGCCATACAGGAAATAAATATGAAAATTATTGGTAGAAGCTTGTTGAATTATGGTGAGAACGGATTTGTTCTTCCCTTCGAGGTAATCAGTATATTGCTTTTAGCTGCAATGATTGCAGCTATCATTATTGCTAAAAAGGTTAAGGACACTAAAATTTAATTTTAAAGTTATGATTGCTGGAATACCATTGGAATATTTCTTAATCGTTAGTACGATTATGTTTTTTGTGGGAATATACGGATTTATTACCCGCAAAAATTTGATTACCATACTTATGTCAATAGAATTGATTCTCAATTCTGTGAATATAAACTTTGTTGCTTTTAACAAGTATTTATATCCTGACAATTTGCATGGTCATTTTTTCACATTGTTTATAATTGCAGTTGCTGCATCTGAAGCAGCTGTTGCTATTGCGATTATTATTAACATATACAGGCATTATTCATCTATTGATGTTGAGAATGTTGAGAAAATGAAATATTAATTTTTATAAACTAATGCTTAGATAAAATATTTGAAAATTTAAAATGTATTTAATATGGATTTCACATATACGCTTCTGATTCCACTATTACCTCTCTGTCTTTTTATTCTTATTGGTCTGACAGGTCATAAAATGAAACCGGCAATTTCCGGATTAATAGGAACAACAGGAATGTTTATTTCGGCGTTTTTATCCTATTATACAGCTTATCAGTACTTTTTTAATGTAGGAAAAATAGATGGGGTGTATCAAAAGATAATTGCTTTTAATACAACATGGTTGAATATTTCAGATAAGCTTTATATTGATTTGGGTGTTCTATTAGATCCAATATCTGTGATGATGTTGATTGTAATTACCACTGTTTCTTTAATGGTTCATATATATAGTAATGGTTATATGAAAGGTGAAAAAGGATTTCAGCGGTTTTTTGCATCTTTATCGTTATTTAGTTTTTCAATGCTTGGTTTGGTTATGGCAACCAATATTTTCCAAATGTATATTTGTTGGGAATTAGTTGGTGTTTCATCTTATTTACTAATCAGTTTTTACTATGAAAAGCCATCTGCGGTTGCTGCTGGAAAGAAAGCTTTCATTGTAACTCGTTTTGCAGATTTAGGTTTCTTAATTGGTATCTTAATACTGTCATTTACAACAGGAACATTTGATTTTATAACTTTAACTGATCCTAATGGTCCTGCAATTGCACAAGGAGGTGGAATTGCTTTTCTTGGTTTATCCACAATGACCTGGTCATTGATATTTGTGTTTATGGGTGGTGCTGGTAAATCTGCTATGTTTCCACTACATATTTGGTTACCTGATGCGATGGAAGGTCCAACTCCGGTTTCTGCATTGATCCATGCTGCTACTATGGTTGTAGCTGGAGTTTATTTGGTTGCAAGATTATTCCCTATTTATGCTATATCAGCACCTGAAGGATTAGAAGTAGTTGGTTATGTGGGAGCTTTTTCATCTTTGTTTGCGGCTGTTATAGCTTGTACTCAGTTTGATATAAAGCGTGTGCTTGCGTACTCTACCATGTCTCAAATAGGTTATATGATGGTTGGATTGGGAGTTTCTGGTTATGGTGGTCACGAAGGTTTAGGTTATATGGCATCCATGTTCCATTTGTTTACTCATGCCATGTTTAAAGCTTTGTTATTCCTAGGTGCAGGTGCTATCATTCATGCTGTTCATAGCAATGTAATGAATGAAATGGGAGGATTGAGAAAGAAATTACCCATTACTCATATAACATTCCTAATTGCATGTATAACTATAGCAGGTATACCAGGTTTCTCTGCATTCTTTAGTAAGGATGAAATATTAACAGCCGCTTATCACCATAACAAACTTATATTCTTTACTCAATTATTTGTTGCTGGTTTAACAGCTTTCTATATGTTCCGTTTATATTTCAGGGTATTCTGGAATAAAACTCCTCATTATCATCATGAACCACATGAAGCATCTCTCTCTATGACAATTCCGCTTATATTTTTAGCTATTGCTTCTATATTCGCAGGATATATTCCATTTAGTGAGTTGGTTTCATCTGATGGTATTCCTTTTGAAACAGAAATTGAATGGTGGCCAGTGGCGATTCCTTCCATATTGGTTGGCATATTCGGAATAGGTCTTGCTGCAATTATGTATATGAAAGAAACTACAATACCTGATAAGATGTCTAATGGATTTAACTTCTTCTATAAATGGGCATTCAATAAATTCTATTTAGATGAATTGTATTTGTTTGTTACTAAAAAAATTATTTTCAATTTCATTTCAAGACCTGTTGCCTGGTTCGACAGACATATTGTTGATGGTGCTATGAATGGAATTGCCTGGGTTACAAATACAACATCATCGGGCATTAAAGGATTGCAATCAGGTCAATTGCAAAGATATGGATTTGTGTTTGTGACAGGAGCCTTGCTTTTAGTTTTACTTTTTGTTTATATTCTAGGTTAATTATATAAAGATACAAGACAATGGATATTTTAACTTTATTTGTTTTAGTTCCGATTCTTACTATAATCGGATTGCTGTTTACCAAAGATTTCAAACAGGTCAGATTGGTGTCTATGTTAGGAATGGGGATTCAGTTAATTCAAGCTGGGGTATTGGTATTTCTTTATCTGGCTGAACGTAAAGCCGGTAATATGGCTCAAATGTTATTTACCCAAGATTATATGTGGTTTGAGAGCCTGAATATCCATTATGCAATAGGTGTTGATGGTATTTCGGTTGCTATGATTGCGCTGACATCGGTAGTAGTTTTTGCTGGAATATTTGCTTCCTGGGAAGTAAGTTATTTGTCGAAGGAATTCTTTATATCTCTTATTCTATTGTCATCAGGAGTATTTGGTTTTTTTATCTCCCTTGATTTGTTCACCATGTTTTTGTTTTATGAGGTAGCAGTTATACCCATGTATTTGTTGATTGGTTTGTGGGGGAGTGGTCCTAAGGAATATTCGGCCATGAAGTTGACATTGATGCTGATGGGTGGATCTGCATTCCTTCTGGTTGGAATATTGGGAATTTATATAAATTCATCTCCTGCAGGTGGAGCATTAACTTTTAATATATTAGAGATTGCAAAAATAACTATTCCTATTGAAGCACAGCGCATATTTTTCCCTTTAACTTTTGTCGGATTTGGTGTACTTGGTGCATTGTTTCCATTTCACACATGGTCGCCTGATGGTCACGCATCTGCACCGACAGCGGTATCAATGTTACATGCAGGCGTGCTTATGAAATTGGGAGGTTATGGATGTTTTAGGGTTGCTATGTTTTTAATGCCTGAAGCTGCAAATGAATTGGGATGGATATTTATTATTCTTACTTCTATTAGCGTTGTTTATGGTGCTTTTGGTGCTATAGTACAAAAGGATTTAAAATATATCAATGCATATTCATCTGTTAGCCATTGTGGACTGGTTTTATTTGCTGTATTGATGGCAAACAAAACGGCAATGGATGGGGCAGTAATGCAAATGATTTCTCACGGTTTAATGACAGCCCTTTTCTTTGCTTTAATTGGTATGATATATGGAAGAACTCATACACGTATGATCAATGAAATGGGTGGATTGATGAAAGTAATGCCTTTCCTTGGTGTTTGTTATGTAATTGGAGGGTTAGCTTCTTTAGGTTTGCCAGGATTAAGTGGTTTTGTTGCGGAAATGACGATATTCTTCGGTGCATTCCAGCATGTAGATACCTTCCATCGAGTTGTTACCATTATTGCCTGCTCATCAATTGTTATTACGGCAGTATATATTTTAAGAGTAGTTGGTATTTTGTTATTAGGCCCGATAAAGAATGATCATTACCTTGAATTGGGTGATGCAAAATGGTTCGAAAAAGTATCGACTGTCTCACTTATTCTTGCTGTAGCGGGAATTGGTTTAGCTCCATTATGGTTATCTGATATGATTGGAGATAGTTTAAATCCTATTATAGATAAAATAACCAGCATACTTTAAATAAATAATAATGAACTTTTCAATATTCAATTAACCTGATATATAGCACTTATGAAGTTTGAAGATTTTCTTTTAATGAGACACGAATTATTACTGACCATTACAGCTATGCTGATTTTAATGGCTGAAATATTCATTGATAACAAGAACAAAAACGCTATAATAAGGGGTTTGTCTATAGCGCTATTTAGTATTGTTACAATTATAGGATTTTTGCCTGCTCCTACAGGTGCTTTATTTGGGGGAATGTATGTTACAAGTGGAATGCATGTTTTAATGAAGAATGTGTTAAATATTGGATTCCTTATTGTTTGTATTCAATCTGTGAAATGGTTAAAATCTGACAATAACAATGACCGGAATTTTGAATATTTAATGTTGTTAACTTCCACATTGATAGGGATGAATTTTATGATTTCTTCAGGCGATTTTCTTATGTTCTATCTTGGTTTGGAACTGGCAACTATTCCTATTGCTGCATTAGCTGCATTCGAAAGATTCAGTCAAAAATCTGCTGAAGCTGGTGTTAAATTAATTTTATCTTCTGCTTTGTCATCTGGCATATTGCTTTATGGAATTTCGATGATATACGGCACAACAGGCAGTATTTATTTTATTGATATTGCAAAAACATTCGGAACAGCTCCTCTTCAGATATTGGCATTTATATTCTTTGCTGCAGGCATGGCTTTTAAAATTTCTGTCGTTCCTTTCCATTTATGGACTGCTGACGTTTATGAAGGAGCTCCTGTAAATATTACTTCCTATCTATCAGTAATTTCTAAAGGTGCTGCAGTTTTTATTTTTATGATTGTACTCTTTACCGTATTCCGTCAGATTGTGAATATGTGGCAGGATGTAATTTATATTTTATCAGTACTTACTATGACTATTGGTAACTTATTTGCCATCCGTCAACAAAACCTGAAACGCTTTCTTGCCTTTTCTTCTATTGCCCAAGCTGGTTTTCTTTTGCTTGGTGTAATCAGCGGAACCCAGTTGGGTATGACTGCTGTTATTTATTTTGCATTGATTTATATCTTCTCAAACCTGGCTGCATTTGGTGTTATAGCCGCTATTTCTAATACAACTGGTAAAGAAAACATAAAAGATTATGATGGTTTGTATGCAACCAATCCAAAATTAAGTCTGATAATGACACTAGCATTATTTTCACTGGCAGGTATTCCTCCTGTTGCCGGTTTCTTTGGAAAGTTTTTCTTGTTTACTGCTGCTGCACAACAAGGATTTTATATGCTTGTTTTAATTGCAGTAATTAATGCTGTGATATCACTTTATTATTATTTATTGGTTGTTAAAGCCATGTTTATCAATAAAAGCGATTCACCCATTGCATACTTTAAAAGCGATTTTTCGACACGCCTTAGTTTAATAGTATGTGTTTTAGGGCTTTTTGTAATTGGATTTGCAAGCATCATTTTTGAATATATACGTTCAATGAGTTTTGGTTTGCTATTTTAATTTTACGTTCTTTAATCATAAGTCGAGTAACAATTATTTTAATCAAATACCATGTCTTTAACAATAGGAAAACATATCATAGGTGAAATTGACGGTGTAAGATGCACCATTGTCGAAACAGCCATTACTTTGGAAAGAATGAATTTTCTTAAAGAATTACTGGATCTTAATAAATTTGAAGTGAAAGTAATGAAGGAAAAAGCTGAATCGGAAGAAGCTATTCCAACATATACCATTGGAGTGACCAGTATGTTGTTTAATCCTGTAATTGCTGTTTACGATTGCAGCCTTCGCACAAAAGAAGGTAAAATTGTTACCCCTGCTTACTGGGAACAAAAGACAACCATTTTTGATTCGCGTTATTGGATTATACGAAAGAAAGCAATTAAAAAAGAAGAAGCATAAATTATTCTACAATTTTTTTGTTTTAAGAATTAGAGAAACTCTTAAAATTATAAATAAAAGTACACCCGATGATCTATTTCATTGGGTGTTTTATATTAGTTTACTGTACAAACTTGTTAAAACTGATGAATTTAAATAAAATGACTTGTTGGATTCGATAAAAATACCAATAGAATATAATTCAGGAATAAAAGATAAAATGAAACGCTCATTAAAAACATTCAAAGGAAGACTTATAAAAAAACCTGATTTTAAATTCTAATAAACGATTACCTTTTTAAAAGCTACTTGATTGTTATTTGACAAACTTATAGTATATATTCCTTTTCCATATTCTAGCAGGTTAATTTCTTTTGAATAAGTGTCAACCAAATTATTGATTGTTTCCAAAAATACTTTTTGTCCTAATGAATTTATTATTTCTAATTTGAAAGATGTTTGCAAATCAGAATTAAAAGAAATAGTAAATTTTCCACTATTGGGATTTGGATATACAGCAAAACTATTAATATTTGTTAGTTTTTCTTTTACCTGTAGAAAAGTACAATCAGAAGAACCTGTACCAGAAGTTTGTGTAAAAGTTATGTTACCTGGTTGATTTGAATAATTAGTAATACAAAGCATATAATATTTTCCTGTTTGTGCATTGGGAATGCGGCAATTTTCAGTAGGATTTGCGTCATAACTACAATCAATTATATTGGGTGCACTTTGGGTTGGATAAAAAGTTGGGTTTGTTGTATTGTTTGGACAACGAGGAGTCCCCGACCCACCAACCCAAAAACAAGCACCTATTAAACTATCGGTACATACGTTATTTAATGAGTTAAAAGGTCCCCAACAGATAAAATCTATATCCCTGCCAATTGAACCATCATTCCCTTGAATCCGAATGTTTAAACTACCAGGATTTAATATTTTTATATAATACCAGGCTGGGTTGGAATAAGACCAAAGGCAACCATAATTTGGACCAGATTCAGCTGATGTATTGATATTCATGTGGTAGGTATTTGTATTATTCAAACAAACAGGATCGGCAGTTGAACAAGAGGTTGCTTGTCCGTTTGTAATTTTTATAACTAAAGTCAAATTAATTAATAAAACAAAAAGTGTAATTGTATTTTTCATTTTTTAAGTGTTAATTTGTTTTTTATAAGAAAATTTTATGTAGTTACTAATGTTGTTGCTAAAATAGATATTTTATATGAAATAGTATTATTAAATTCAAAAATTATTAAATCCCACAAGCTTAAAAAGCTGTAAAGTATTTTAAACTAGAATATCGCTGATAAAAATATTTAAAACATTGAATTTTTATAAATATTTATTTTATATTTGACGGTTTTTAATAAACAGTTCATTAATAATAATTAGAAAATAAGAAAAGAACAATTAACAATTATAAAATAATAAAAAGTATGAAAATTAAATTCTTTACATTTTGTATATTCATTGCACTTATATTCTTTATGCAAGGAATAAGCATAGCGCAAATCCAAACACCTGGTAATTATAGTATTGTATCTGGCAATACAATTATGCAAACGCTACCTTCTACTATTACTGATATGAGTCCTATGGTGCCAATTTTATCACAAAGCTTTGATGCTGTTACATTTCCTCCTGCTGGATGGACAAGAATAATAGGGACTGGTACATTTAATTGGGAAAGAGCAACTAATGGAACTTATCCGACTTGTACTCCACATACTGGTGCTGGTATGATTTTTTATAATTCTTATACTGCAACTAGTGGATTTTATGCAACATTAATTACACCAGTTGTAAATTTAACCGGAAATACTGGTTTTCATGCTGTTAAAATGTGGATGTATCATGATCCGGGTTATACTTCAGATCCAGATAGAGTTGAAATATTAGTAAATACAACTCCCAGTTTAACAGGTGCCGCATTGATAGGTACTGTAAACAGATATAATGCAGTTGCAAGTTGGACAGAACATGCTTTTGCAATACCAGCTATTTATAGTACTACAACTAACTATATTTTGTTTAAAGCTGTTAGTTCATTTGGAAATAATATATATGTTGATGATATTTCTGTTATACAAGATGCGAAAGATGTTGGTGTAACTGCCATTATTTCTCCCGAAGTTGGAATGTTACCAGGTTCAATAATACCTCAAATAACTATAAAAAATTATGGAAATTATACACAAACAAACATTCCTGTTTCATATAAAATTGGTACTAGCGGAACTGTTAATACAATTAATGTTCCTTCATTAGCAGCAGGAGCCACAACCAATGTTTCTTTTCCTTTGTGGACAGGTGCTTTGGGAACTTATAATTTTATTTTTTATACAGAATTACTTGAAGATGATATTCTTGGAAATGATACTATAAAAAGAGATTTATCTGTAGTTAGTAAATTAAACAAAGCATATTGTTTAAAAGACAATAACCAGCCATCTTCATTTATTTTGGAAAACCCTATTGGTGGATTTACAAATATGGGAAATACCGTTCCATGGTTGACTAGAGCTGGTGTGTATTTTTCTACAAGCGAAACTGCTTACAAATGGCTTGTTTTAGGAAGCGATAAAAGACTATATTCGATGGATACATTAACTGGTGTTGCTAATTTTATTGGAGCAACTGGTGCGCCTGATGATTTTCTTTCTGGTTTAACTTACGATAAATCTACACATACTTTGTATGCTTCGGGATTATCTGGTACTTATCCAAATTTTAATTTTAAACTTTATACAATTAATCAAACAAATGGTTCAGCAACATTGGTGGCAACCAGTACCAGAACTGGATTCTTTACTGATATTGCATGCAATACTTCAGGGCAATTATTTGCTATAGAATTTAGACCTGACTCTACCGGAAAGTTTTATTCTTTAAATAAAACAACAGCAGAACTTACCTTAATAGGAACAAATTTAGGTGCAAAAATTTCTTCAAGTCCTCAAGATATTGAATTTACAGATAACAATATTTTATATTTTACAGCATCTAAGGGAAATGATGGTGTTTTAGATGGTTTATATACGATCAATACAACTACAGGTAAGGCTACTTTGGTTTCTTCATTTAAATTAACAAATACTCCTGTAGGTGGCTTAGGTATCAAAACAGCTTTTGGAGCTTCAATTCATGAAACTACAAATACAAAAAATGAAATCAATATTTTCCCAAACCCAATAAAAGAATTCATTAGTGTCGTTTCTAAGAATAATGAAACAATCAAAACAGTTAAAGTAATTTCTTTATCAGGACAATTGGTTTATTCTGAAACCGTAAATCATATTGCTACTACAATTAATACAACTGATATGAGTGCTGGTTTCTATTTCGTTCAGGTTTTAACAAACAAAGGACTATTTACCCAGAAAATAGTTGTAACAAAATAATCTGTTTTAAAACAAAAGATATAAGGGTCTGGCTTTATGTTAGACCCTTTTTTCTTGATAACCTTATAAAATAAATTATTTCCCCAAAGATTTAATACCTAATTTTTTCTTCTGAATTCTGAACATATAATTGCAGTTGCAATAGAAGCATTCAAAGATTCCGCTTTTGAATTTGTTGTTCCAATTGGGTAGGAGGGAATCAACAATTTTTCATTTATAAAAGGCAATATACTTTCTGAAATACCTTTCGATTCATTTCCAATAACAATAATAGCTTTTTCATCAAGAGTTTTAGAATAAACAGATTCTCCATTGAGCAAGGTGCCATATATTTTTAAATTGGAAGGAAGACTTTTTAAAAATTCAACCAGATCAGTATAAAAAATATTCACCCTTGCTATCGACCCCATCGTTGCTTGTATAACTTTAGAATTATAAACATCAACAGTTTCGTTTGAACAAACAATATTTTTAATTCCAAACCAATCTGCTAACCGAATGATGGTTCCTAAATTACCGGGGTCTTTAATATCATCCAATACAATGGTAAGTTCTGACTTTATACTTTCAATATCAATTCTTGTTTCAGGAATATTAAATACTGCTATTACCTGATTGGGAGTTTTTAAAGTACTAATTCGTACAAGTTCGTTTTCTTTTGCTGAAATAATAGTAGCTTTGCTTTTATTTAATAAAGAAGAATTACTTTCAAGCCAATCATTGCTTGCAATTATCATTTCAACTTTATAAGAACTACTAATCAAATCACAAACTAGCGTGTTTCCTTCCGCAACAAATTGCTTAAACTCAGTTCTGAATTTCTTCTGTTGAAGAGAACGTATGTGTTTTGTTTGATTAATACTTAACATTTTATTTTATAATAAAAAACCTGTTTGATAACAAACAGGTTTTTATAAATTGTTTTAAAAAGAATTATTCTCCTATTACTTCAAAGTTAATTGTAACCTGAACTTCTTTATGAAGACTAATCTTTGCAGTATAATTACCAATTTCTTTAACTGAATCACCATCAACATAAATCTTTTTACGATCAATGTCAATATTGTATTGAGCATTAAGAGCTTCAGCTATCTGTATAGCATTAACAGAACCAAAAATCTTACCTGATGTACCAACTTTTGCACCAACTTTTAGAGAAACATTTTTCAAAGAATCAGCAATTTTTTCAGCTTCTTTCTTTATTTTCTCTTGTTTGAATGCCCTTTGTTTTAGTGTTTCAGCATGTACTTTTTTACTTATTTCAGTTGAAATTTCTGCAAATCCTTTAGGAATAAGGAAATTTCTTGCATAACCGTTTTTTACTTTTATTACGTCGTCTTTAAAACCTAAATTACGAACGTCTTGTTTTAAAATAACTTCCATGTTTTTTCCTCCTTATTTTAATAAATCACCTACATAAGGTAAAATTGCTAATGTTCTTGCTCTTTTAACAGCCTGAGCAATTTTACGCTGGTATTTTATTGATGTTCCTGTAAGACGTCTTGGTAGTAATTTGCCTTGTTCGTTGATGAATTTTAAAAGAAAATCGCCATCCTTGTAATCAATGTATTTAATACCACTGCGTTTGAAACGACAATATTTTTTCTTTTTTACATCAACAGCTATAGGAGCTAAATATCTTATTTCTGATGAATTCTGTGTTGCCATATTTTCTAAAGGGTTTTTAATATTAAACTTCTGCTTTTTTTACCTGATTGCTTTTATCGCTTCTTTTCTTTTCATTATATGCAATGGAGTGTTTGTCCAAGACAATAGTTTGGAAACGTAAAATGCGTTCATCTCTTTTATAAGCTGTTTCAAGCTCGGCAATCATTTCGCCTTTTGCTTTAAACTCTATCAGGTGATAAAACCCGGTTGACTTTTTTTGGATAGGGTAAGCCAATTTGCGTAAACCCCAATTGTTCTCAAAAACAATTTCGGATCCTTTATCAGTAAGTATCTTATGATACTTGCTTACCGCTTCCTTCATCTGTTCTTCAGATAAAACGGGAGTCATAATGAAAACGGTTTCGTACTGTTTAAGCATGTTTTGTAAATTTTTAATTTTGAATTAATTAATTATTTTTTTTAATGGAGTGCAAAATTAGTATTTATTTTTTAATTAGCAAAAATATATCAATCCTCTTTTAAATTATCTAAGCGACTTATGTTTAAGAAGCCATATTAATTTTTTATGCTTATCCCCTGTTGTACCTAAATAAA
>DYDE01000051.1 GCA_020718065.1 Marinifilum sp.
TTTCAAAACAAGAATAACGAAATTATTGGCGTTTTCTTGCTGACACTAATTAAGCAATTCTTTTAACCAGATCAACCAAACGGTTAGAATAACCAACTTCATTATCGTACCATGAAACAACCTTTACAAAATTACCACCAATAACTTGTGTTAATAAAGAATCGAAGATAGAAGAATAAGTATTGCCAATAATATCGGTACTAACAATAGGATCAACACAATATTCAAGAATGCCTTTCATTGACCCTTCAGCAGCTTTTTTCATAGCAGCATTTATTTCTTCTTTTGTTGCGTTTTTTGTTAACTCGCAGGTTAAGTCAACAACCGAACCATCTGGAGTTGGTACACGCATAGAGAAGCCATCTAATTTTTTATCTAATTCAGGTATTACTAAACCAAGTGCTTTTGCAGCACCAGTTTTTGTGGGAATAATTGACATTGCAGCAGCTCTTGCCCTGCGAAGGTCTTTGTGAGGGAAGTCTAAAATTACCTGATCGTTGGTATAAGAGTGAATGGTATTCATTAAGCCTCTAACAATGCCAAAATTATCATTTAATACTTTTGCAATCGGAGCCAGACAGTTGGTAGTGCATGAAGCATTAGAAATAAACTGATGTTCAGGTTTGATCATATTGTCATTTACGCCAAGCACAACAGTTAAATCTACGTCTTCTTTGTTGTCAGCAGGAACAGAAAGAATTACTTTTTTAGCACCAGCCTGAATATGTTTGCCCATTTTTTCTCTGTTTCTGAATACCCCAGTTGATTCAATAACTACAGAAACACCAAGGTCTTTCCAGGGAAGGTTAGCAGGATCTTTTTCGGCATATACTTTTATTTTTTTGCCATTTACAACTATACAATCACCATCAACGCTCACTTCTCCGGGAAATTTTCCATGTACAGAATCGTATTTTAATAAGTGTGCCAATGTTGCACTATCAGTTAAGTCGTTAATCGCAACTACATCAATGTCGTTGTGTTTCATCAATGCTCTGAATGTAACTCTGCCTATCCGGCCGAATCCATTAATAGCTAATTTAATTGTTGCCATATATTATTTTTATTTATTGATTAATTAATTGTATTTCTATCTTATAATTGTAACACTACCCTGATATTGGGTGCCATCTGAAAGCTTGATAACAAAAAAATAAACACCATCAGCGAGATTACCACCATCCCAATCATTACGATAGTTGTTGTTTTCATAAACTTTTTTACCCCATCTGTTTAAAACAACCAATTGACTGTTTGGGTATTCACCAATATGCTTGATAATAAATTTATCATTAATTCCATCTCCATTGGGAGTAAATACATTTGTTGTTTTGATAGGACAGTTAATATTTACTTTAACTTTATTACTACTGATTACTTCTGCCTTGCAGCTATCGGTAACCACTACATGATATAAATAATACGGTTTTTCATTTTTGTAATCATATTTAGGCAGTTCTACAGAACCGGATTCTAAGGTATCGCCTGTATCCCCCTCTTCGTTAAACCATTTGAATTTGTAGGGAGGAACTCCACCAGTAACAATAGCAGTTAAAATTGGTTGATCGCCCTTTTCATTACATACAACGGTGTCGCCTTTTACTGTGACAGATAAAGAGTTGGTGTTTTTAATATATAAAGTTGCTTGGGCTGTGTCGCAAAGAGAATAATGTTCTGTAAATTTAAGAGAAATTGTTTCGGTTGACTCATTTGGTTGTGTGGCTTCATCATCCACTGCTTTAACTTTCAGTTCAACTTGTTTTGAATTGGCTGGAAAAGTAACAGAACTAGGAAAAGGATTGCCAAGCGAGTCGGTATAATCTGTAACATTTATTGCTGTTCCAGAAATATTAAAATTAACAGTTTCAGGTATAGAGGTAACATAATCTCTGTTAAAAATAAAAGAGCTTATTCCGCATTTTTCATACATGATGTTAGGCCCATTTGCTCCTTTCACGGTTATTGTTTTATGTTGAGAAGAAAAGCTACTGGCTTCTAAAAATATACCAGAATCAAATAAGTAAGTTTTGGCATCTCCAACAGTAAGTTTTAAATTATATGTTTGGCATGGAACAACTTTGCATTTTGCTGTTAGTACTTTTGTGAAGCCATTAAATTTTATTGAAGAGCCAGTATTATTTGGAATATAATATTGACTATAAGCGGGTTTTGCAAAACTATCAATTTTAATATCAATGTTAGTACCAGGAAATAAAGCTATATTCACACTATCATATCTCCCTCCTAAGGGATTATCACCTGTTATAAAAAAACCAAAAACATCTCTATCGGAATGGGCATCAAAAGGAGGAAATTCCTCTGAAGCAAAAACAAAGTTAAACTTTACCGAATCGGTATATGAAATAAAATCTATAGATAATGCTGTTTCATCAAATAAATCTGATCCAGGTAAAAGCAAACGTTTTAATGGAAAGGAACCAGGAAAGTTCAATTTAGTAGAAATTGTATCTGTGGCATTCCCAGGAATTTCAGACACATTACCGGTTGACAAAACAATGCCTTCGTTGATTCCTAGATTAGTTGCTGCTCCGTTAGTGAAACTCCCAATAGCAGTTTGAGTACTACCTAATAATGTAACTTTTGTAATATAAATACCGGAATTTGCAAAATACTTTTGAACCAAAGATTTACCTTGATAATCTTCATAGTTGTCTTTTATAACTAGCTGTGCTTTCAGCCCGTTGGTAAACAAAAATATAAACAAGAACAATATGAATACGTTTCTTACCAATAAAATGATATTTTTATTTTGTATCTGCATCACTTTTCTATAAATACTTTATTATTTGAAATTTCATCCAAAGATAAAAACAATTCCAAAATCATTGAGAAATTATCTGTTTAAAAATCAATATTGCATTTTTATTAAAGTTTAATTTTAATCTGCTTGTTTGAATAATAAAGAAAAACTATTTTTGCAACCGCCAATCTTTATATTTGAATAATTATATATTTTCCATTTTTTAACTACTTTATATTATATGGGTCAATTTATTAAAACCACTATCGAATCTAATAAAGATCGTTTTATTAATGAACTATTTGAATTTTTACGCATACCATCAATAAGTTCAAGTTCAGAACACAAAGAATTTATGATTAAAACGGCAGAGTATTTAAAAGAGAGACTTATAGAAGCAGGTGCTGAAAAAGCAAAACTGATGCCAACAAAAGGTTTTCCTGTTGTTTATGCTGAAAAAATGATCAATCCGTCTTACCCAACAGTTCTTGTATATGGGCATTACGATGTTCAGCCAATTGATCCTATTGAACTCTGGAAAAATCCTCCTTTTGAACCCATTATTATTAATGAAAAGATTTATGCAAGAGGTGCAGATGATGATAAAGGGCAGATGTTTATGCAGATTAAAGCATTTGAAATACTAAATAAAAACAATCTGCTGAAGTGCAATGTAAAATTTATGCTAGAGGGTGAAGAAGAAATTGGTTCTGTGAGTTTGGAAGCTTTCTGTAAAGAAAATAAAGAACTACTAAAAGCAGATATTATTCTTGTTTCTGATACTGGTATTTCATCTATGGAGAATCCTGCAATTACAGTTGGATTGCGTGGTATATCTTATATGGAAGTTGAAGTAACCGGACCAAACCGCGACTTGCATTCTGGTCATTATGGAGGTGCTGTTGCAAACCCTATCAATATTCTATGCAACATGATTGCAAAATTGAAAGATGCAGACAATAAAATAACAATTCCCGGATTTTATGATGATGTTGTTGTATTAACAGAAGAAGAAAGAAGGGAGTATGCAAAAATTCCTTTTGATTTAGGTAATTTTAAACATGAAATAGGCATTTCTAATATTAATGGAGAGAAAAACTATACAACACTTGAAAGAACAGGAATTCGCCCTGCTTTAGATGTTAATGGAATTTGGGGTGGTCATATTACAGAGGGATCTAAAACTGTAATTCCATCAAAAGCTTATGCTAAAATATCTATGCGTTTGATTCCTAACCAAAATCATGAAAAAATAGCAAAATTGTTTGAAGATTATTTTAAAACCATTGCCCCAGATTCTGTATCAGTAAAAGTAAGTTATTTACATGGAGGAAATCCTTTTTTATCACCTAACAATACCAAAGCATATTTGGCAGCAAGCAAAGCATATGAAGAAGTATTTGGAAAGAAACCCTTGGGTGTTAGAGGTGGCGGAAGCATTCCTATTATTAACCTTTTTGAAGAAGTACTTGGTTTAAAATCAATATTAATGGGATTTGGGTTAGAATCTGACGCCATCCATTCACCGAACGAAAACTTTCCTATTGAAAATTTCTTAAAAGGGATTGAAACCATTTCGGCATTTTATAATTACTATACAGAAAGTTAAACATATATCATCACTAGTGTACCATTTAAACTAAAAGAATTTCAATTGATTATAATTTAGTTCTTTGACATATTGTAGATTGGGTTTGCTAATTAGTTCTTTTACAGGAGTTTTATCTAAAAGTGACATACTTAAAATTTGTAATATTTCGTAATTAGAAAGCGAACTTTTAAGTTGAGCTTTTATTATTGCAACTAAGGAATATGTGATGATTGCTGTATAAATTTGTATCCTTACTGCATTTTCTGAGGTGCCCCAAAAAGTAAGGACTTTCAGATGTTGCTTTATCCATTTAAAGAAAATTTCTATTCTCCATCTGTACTTATAAAACAATGCTATTTCAAATGCAGAAATTTCAAAATTATTGGTTAAGAATACAAACTCAGAATTAGTTTCCTTATCATAGAATTTTATTCTTCTTAATTTATCAGGATAATCTTTTGCTGTATAAAAACCCATAAGGACAACTATTTGATCACAGCATACACCTTTTGTTTTATCACACTTCATAGAATACTGTCGTTTGAACTTAAAATTATTCTTTGCTCTGACAACAAAGAATGCCTTTGTTTTATGAATAGTATACAATCTTTCATAGTCAATGTATGCTCTGTCAAATACATAGAAACTTTCAGATTCGTATTTCAACTCATCCATCACATTAACCTCATGAACAGCAGCTTCTGTAATGTGTATAAAACATGGGATAGAAGTTTTAACATCAAACAATGTATGCATCTTGATAGCACCCTTAGTTTTACGAAACTTAGCCCACCAAAATATATTTAGGCATAAATCTATAACTGTTGCATCAAATGCATAAACATTTTTTTCAAAATCGATTTGTACATTCTCGGTAACAGAACATTTTCTTGCTTTATCAATAATAATAGATGCATAATCAGCAAAAATTTTCCATTTACGTCGTTCGTTGGCTTTTGCTAAATTGTTTTTTGAAATGCCTGTCCCAAATCCTAAATGGTATGCCTTCGATTTATGTGCTTCTATACACAAAATAAGATTGCTCAAACTTTCAACATTTGCAACCTGACCAAATATCATACAAAGCAATTGATTCCAGCAAGCGAAATGCTTAATATATTTGTTGCCATTGTGTTTTTCAATACAGGTATCAAAAGATCGTTGTGGTAAAAACTCTATGATTTGAGCGAAAACATACTTGCCTTGATTCATTTTTCATTTTTCTGAAAAATATAGTCAATTCAAATCGTCACGCAACAAAAAATATCCTAAATCCCAATCTGTCAATATTTTCAAAGAACTTATATTAATTTTTATGGTACACTAGTGATATATCATAATAATGAATTGCCACAGATTCTCAGATTTAATACTTCTTTTTTCTGAAAAACTATGGCAATTTTCTTTTGTCATCTTATATAAGCTGATATTATAGCTGACCCGCTTCTATTTTAGTTTTTGGTAAGGCCATTTTAAGTCGTTCTATTTGATCTTTCGAGATGTTTGATACAAATAACTCTTTTAATTGCTTAAGATTATAAATACTTGAGTAATCTTTTATAGGATTATTGATTAAATTCAAACTTTCTAAACTTTTTAAATTACTTAATGCACTTATATCTGAAATATTATTATTGCTTAGATTTAAATTACCTATATTTTTTAATTTTGATAGTGATGATATATTATATATCTGATTACTTGAAGCATTTAGTTCTAAAAGACTTTTAAATGACTTAAATTCAGGAAGACTATCAATAAGATTACTTGAAATATTTAGCTTTAAAAGGTTCTCTAGTTCACAGATAGAACGTATATCATTTATATTGTTGGTATTCATATTTAAAATCTCCAGATTTTTTAATGAAGCCAAAGATGAAATATCTTTTAATTTATTATAAGAAATGTTGAGTTCCATTAGGTTTTCTATATATTTAACCGAATAAATATTATCTAAAGAACAACTTGAGACATCTAGTATTTGAAGATTGTCCAATATAGATGATTCTGTCATTCCTGATTTTGAATTATTTCCGACATATACTTCAATAAAATTCAGGTTTTCTAATTCATTTCCATATAAATACAAACCAGTAAGTTTATCATATTTTATTAATCTTAATAATATATCAAAATCTTTATAGGTAAGTTGATTGTTATTTAAATATAATTCAGAGAGAGAAGGGATAATTGGTAGTGTTTTTAAATTAATCAGCGGAGAAAACGACAAATTAAGCGATTTTAAATTTTGCATTTCAGACAAAGGATGCAGATCATTTATTGTATTTCCGGAAATATTTAAGGTTTTAAGGTTTTTTAATTTGGGAAACCCATTTACATCGGTTAGTTTGTTTGTTGATATATCAAGCGTTTCCAAAGAACCCAATACAAATAATGGAGTTATATTTGAGACCTGATTGTTTTTTAAGTTCAGGTCTTTTAATTCATTAAGCGCAGGAAAATTATCCAAACTATCAATTTGGTTGTCAGATAGCTGAAGAGATACTAATTTTTTAAAATATTTTAATTCGCTCATATGCCTCACCTTATCATTATTCAGGTTTAAACTTTTCAGAAGTGTGAATTCTTTAATTGCATCTAAGTTTTCTATATTACAAGTATGTAATACCAGACTGTCAATTTTACCAGCATGTTCAAGATCCATAATTTGTTTAACTACTTGCCATTTGCTATAGTTAAATGACTGCCAATCGAGTTCGTTATAGTTTTCTAAAAACTCATATAATTTACGATGTAAATTGTTGTAATAGTTATAACTGCTATACATGTAATTATTATAGGGATATGTGCGGTAATCGAAGCGCTCAATATCTTTTGAAATCAAATCAGTTTCATTGAATTTATGTGATAATAAAATTGGTAGATTTTTATATGAAAGACTGACCAGATAATTTACATCAACTTGTTTCGATTTTTCTATATTAAATCTGGTAATCAATACATCCCAATTTACAAATGCTGCTAGAATTAGTACAAAAAATGCTGCCCATGTATTGGTTCTGAATAAATACCAATTACTTTTTTTATAAATAATTTTCATTATTGTTGTTAGCAGGCCTATAAAAGCAAGTAATAAATATATATAGACTCCAATTCTTTTATATGTAAGACTATATTCGTTAACATAAAGAAGGTTTCTATATCCTGTGGAGATAACCATCAATATATTTTGTAATATCCAAAAATAAGCCAGCATTTTTATAGCTTTATTATTCTTATAATAATTAATTTGAGAACGGAAGAAGAACAAAATAACAAGAATAGCAAAAATAATGGAAGTTATAAGTGTTCCAATACCTTGATGAACATAATCTGCATAAGTTAATCCATCTGGCAATGTTTTGTTTATCCACAAATAGTTAATGTCGAGTATGTTTAATATTATTAACATTACATTGAGTAACAAAAAGAGTATAGTTCCTGTAGATAATTCTACATTAAACGATAAGATTTTCCTCCATTTACTTTGAGTGTATTCCTCTTTGGTTTTTTCACTTAAATTGTTGCTACTTGAAAGATCTTTATTATGCATACCTTTGAATCGTAACGGATAATAAAAACCATACATTAATAAAAGACCACCTAAAGTAAAGAAAATCCAAGCGGCTGTTATAAAATCGAGATTTATCTCTTTTGTGAAATTATAGAATAGTGGATTCGATTTCCGGTAAAGGAAAAAGAAAAGCAAGAGAACAACAAAAACGATTATTCCTATTAAAATCTTTGTAAAAACACCAGTTCTTGTAGTAACAACTTTTTTTCTTCTTCTCTCAACAAAATCAATAATAATAAAAACCATTGATGAACCCAGGGAAGAAATAGAGTAGAATATCGCCAGAAAAACAGATGAGTTTTTATT
Source organism: Marinifilum sp. (assembly GCA_020718065.1). Lineage (GTDB taxonomy): Bacteria > Bacteroidota > Bacteroidia > Bacteroidales > CG2-30-32-10 > CG2-30-32-10. The sequence goes on from DYDE01000051.1 coordinate 8,233, forward strand.
TATACTTAAAACCGAAAGCACACATAATGAAAAGAAATTTGCAAAAAATGATAAAATATTACCATATAATAAAATGCAAACAGAAGATGCAATACTGGCAATTGCAGTTATCAGCCATGATTTGTTTTTTAATAGATCTTTGTCTTTTATTAACAATGAACCAACAACAAATGCGTTGAAAAGCAAAAAATTAATCCCAAGTGATTGCTTATAAAACAAAAAGCTGTAAAGCACCACTGAAATTGTCAGAATCCAATCATTTTTTTTCATAATTATATATTTTAAGGTTTATATTTAAAAAAGAACTTTGAAATGCAAAGTATAATGATAAAAAAATTTTAAGTTTTATTACTTTTAATTAATTTTTCTAAAGCATTAAGATGATCAACAAAGGCACTACGTCCTTCTATTGTTGTTTGATAAGTTGTTTGAGGTTTTTTCCCAATAAATTGTTTATTGATAACAATAAAGTTAGATTTTTCGAGCGCAGCAATATGACTGGCAAGATTCCCATCTGTAACCTGAAGCATATCTTTTATAGTATTAAAATCAACACTATCGTTCACCATGAGAATTGACATAATACCCAACCTCACACGACTTTCAAATGCTTTATTTATTTGAATAATATAATCTTTCATCTCTCATATTTAAAATACATTACCAGTCCGTAGATAATGTGTAACAAACCAAATCCAATTGTCCACGCCAGTAAACCATAACCTACAAAGAAGCAGGCGAAAAGTCCTATAAAAACTTCAACATAACCAAGATATTTTATATCGTTTAGAGTGTATTTAGAAGCATTGATCAAAGCCAAGCCATAAAATACCAACATTGCCGGAGCTATTAAATAAAAAATATAATGATACAAAAGAACAAAACAGAATGCTCCACCAATTAAAAGAGGAATAAACAGATTTATCAATGTTAGTTCTGTTGTTTTGTTCCAAATTTTCAAGCCTTTTCTTTTAGCATTTCTTGTTGTAAAATAAATACCAAAAACCAGAGATAAGAACAAAACAATAAATGCATCTGTTAAAAAGAAGACGAGTAAATTATCATTAAATCTGTTGTTGTGGATAGCAGATAAGTAATAATTATCAGAAAAAGGACTGATATTTAAATATAATGTTGCTGCTAATGCTCCTAAAATGGCAAAAATACCTGCGCTAACTCCGGATATTCCGCTTAGAGAAATAAACCGCGAAGAGCGTTCCATCATAGAACGGATTTCAGTTATTGCTTTGAGTTGTTCTTGTTCGTTATTCATTTTTTAATTATTAAAAGAACTTTGAAATGCAAAGTTAAAATATTTTTATAAATAAAAAATGTTTTTTTATTCTTTTATGTGTTTATTAAAAAGATAATTTTGCAACTTATTACAAACATTAATGTCTTATATTGTTTTAAAAATTATAAAAAATATAGGATTTGTATAATTTAAAAAAAATTTGTAGGTTTGATGGTTAAAACTAATAGTTAATTTCAAAAAATAACATTAACTAATTTATTTTAAAATGCTAGCTAGTTCCAATTCCCTATTAGATCCTACATTTTTTAATAGAAATGAAGGGAAGAGTAATGTTTTATCATGCTTTGAAGGTGTTTTGGAATATAGAACAATTGGTTGCTTGCTTGATAATGTATTAAAAGATTTGGAAAATAACGGTCTCGCAAAACCAATTCAGAAAAAAGCATTTAGAATTATGATGGAAAGTCTTGAAAATATTCAAAAACATTCCGGAAACAGCTCAAATGAGCATGCCTATTCACGATTTTGTTTAATAAGAAATCAATCGGAATTGATATTTTTAAGTTCAAATTCTATTTTAAACTGCAACAAAGAAAAAATAAAAGAAAACATTGAAGAAATAAACCAGTCAGATATTGAAAAACTAAAATTAATGCAAGAAACCAGGCTGATAAACGGAGAATTATCTGTTAAAGGAGGATCGGGTATAGGCTTGATAAACATTGCCATTCGTTCGAAAAACAAACTGGAGTATAAATTTGAACCTATTGACAATGAAACATCTCAATTTATCTTGCAAGTAAAAATTAAAATTTAAAATCATTATTATGGAAGCACTTATAGTAAATGCAGAAGACTTTACACCATCGATTATTCTAAATCCAACAAAAAATAAATTTGAAATTGCAGGCAAATCGCGTCCTGAGAATGTGAAAGAGTTTTATGAACCTGTTATTTCCTGGTTCGACAGAAACACATCTTCTATTATAACTAATTTCAAAGATTTTTATAATGACAGCAACCCTTTTACTTTCGATTTTAAATTGGTTTACTTTAATTCTGCAACATCAAAAATGTTATACGATATATTAAAAAAAGTAAAGAATCTGCAAAATCAGGGTATTTCTGTTAAAGTTAATTGGTATTATAACGAAGATGATGAAGAAATTATGGAATCTGGTGATGAGCTTTCTAAGGCTGTGAACATTCCATTTAATTATATTGAAATCTAAACTTTTTTTGAAAACATATTTCGTTTGGAGAACCGTCATAAAATGACGGTTTTTTTATTTTGTAACTTTTCAGCATCCAAAAACGTCTTATTGTATGTAAAGTAAAAATGTATTTTATTGTAATCAATTTTATTAAATATAAATTAATTTAAAAAAATGAAAAACGTATTCTTGCCTATCTTCTGTTTTATATTTGTGTGTTCCTACAATTCGTTTTCACAAAACAAATCAATAACACAAATAACTCTTTCAAATCAAATTCAATATACTGACACATCTTTTCTGGATTTACCAGGTAATGGATTCCTTTTAGATATTGGTGATGAGATTTTGGCGGTTACCTGTAAACATGTATTATGGGAAAACCGATCTAAAAGTATAAAAGCAATTCATTTTGATGGAAAACTTAAAGAATGGAAAATGATAGTTTTAAATGACCCTTCTCAATATGTTATCCTTGGTCAATTGATAAATACAAATGCTAATGAATCCATTGGTGAAAGAAATACAGATCAAGACTATCTTGTTTTTAAAATAAAAGAAAATCATTCAAAAATTATCCCCTTAAAGTTATCAACGGTTAATGTAAAATCTGGTGATACTTTGTATCAGGTTGGATGGTCATTCAAAACCAAAAAATCTATTCCACAAGTACATACTGTTATTGTACACAAGTATGCTGGTTCAAGTATATATGTTAATAATCTTGTTCAAGAAAGCACTGCTGGTTTGAGTGGTTCGCCTATGATTAACAATAATAATGAATTGGTTGGTATCGTTTCATCATGGAAATATGATATTTCTTCTCAAAAATGGCATGAAGCTACTTGTTCAACAGATTATTTATGGGAAACATTGTATTCTTATTGGCTTATTAAAAACAACAAAGAAAAAAATATCAAGACTTTTCTGGAATATATAAGCAATTACAAAGTACTTAATGGCAAACAAATTGAAGCCTCATCAAATTTGTACACTTCACTTTTTTTTGCTGATTGGCTTACAAGTAAAGGGTATAAATATGGCTCTATTGAATATTTTTCTCAATGGATGGTGTTTCTAAAGCAAAATTATGATATAGAAATTTTTGCTGATAATTACCAAAAAAGCCTTTTGGTTTTTGATAGTTGGGCGCATAACTATGTTATGGGAACAATGGAAATAAAAAACTTAGAACAGATGATGATTGAAGCTAAAGTTGCAATTCCTGGGTTTATCGATTTTTGTGAATTTGCTCAAGCATTATCTGCTATGGGAAAACACGACAAGGCGATTGCTTTGCTTCTTTATGCAGATGAAAAAATTCAACATATGGGACAATTATATGCATTTCTGGGTGATGCTTATCTTGCAAAAGGAGAAAGTGATTTGGCGAATGATGCTTATTTAAAATGTCTTCAAACATACCCTAATTTTTTTCAGGCAATAGAAGGTCTTGAGAAATTAAAAAACATTAATCTTATCTTAAAATAATTAAATTTATGAAAACAAGAATAATCATCAGTTTAAAAGATATAACTTTATTTATGGCAATATTTATTGTTATAATGTTATTTATTACCTCAATTACTAATGCACAGGTATTGCTCCGGCATCCTCAAAAAATTGTGATTGATGCAAAAAGAAACAGGCTATTGGTCTCTAATGACAATAATATTGGGCCAATAGTTCAGATTGACAGTATGGGTGTTCAAACCTATTTTAAAGAAAAAGGTGGTTTTATTGATGGAATGGAAATAGTAGGAGATACTATATATGGTGTTTGTAAAAATCGAAAAATAAGAGCCTATAACCTGGCCACAGGAGATTCGTTATTTGAAATTACTTTCCCAGGCTTGCCTGATGAGTATCTTTCAAGTATTACATCCGATTCTGCGGGACATCTTTTTATTTCTTGTCCTGAAACGAATGAAATATATAAAATGAGAATCAGCGACCATGTGTATTGGACTTTTGCAAAGGACAGTGAACTCAACAGACCCAATGGAATACTATTAGAAAGAGACAAAAACAGGATTGTGGTTATAGATGACTCGGAGGGTTATTCATTGATACATGCAATAAGTCTTATAGACTCTACTGTTACCACATTGGATTCAACAACTTTTAATAGTCCTGATGGCATTGTGAGAGATAAATATGGAGTATATTATGTAGGCGGATTTTACTTGCCGGGTTTATACAGAATCGATGCCAATTTTGCAAACCCGCCTGAACTGGTTTTTAGAGGTGCTAATATGGTTTACCCAACATACGATATAAAAGATCACTCTCTATTGATCACCTATTATACTGCAAACAAATGGGCAAGGATTGATATAGCCACTATTGGTATTAACGAAAAAAAACCAATTTCAGAATTAACTTTCTTCTCTTGTTTCCCAAATCCATTTAAAAACGCTACTACTATTAAATTTGAATTAAAACAAAAAACACAAACACAAGTAGAAGTGCTTGATATAAATGGAAAGTTTATTGTTGAGCTATTGAATGAAGAAAAGTATCCGGGTAATTATTCCTTGGAATGGAATGGTAAAGACAGTTCTCAAAATAAATTAGCTGAAGGAATGTATTATGTTACTTTGACCATTAATGGGAAGATGCAAACACAAAAGGTGATTTTGCAAAAATAGCTCAGATTCTTTATTAGGACTGTGGTTTGATATTGATTGTAATTTTGAATCCCCTTAATTTAAAAATTCTTCTTCCATATTTTGTCTGAAGCATCCAAATATTCGGATAAAGCAGCAGATCCATACCACTTATACAGCTCGGCTTCCAATAGTTTTTCTTTAACAGCAGGATCGGTTTGTAAGAGGGTATTTGCCTCTTCAATAGTGCTAACATTTAATATAAAAATACCGCGGTATGTTTTGTCATTTTTATCCAATGGTCCTGCAACAATGAGTTTTTCCAGGTAAACGAGTCGATTGATATTGGCCATATGACCATTAAAACAACTGTCGATCATTACCTTGTCCGTTGTTTTGTTACTGCCGGTTTTGAGCATTACCAGTATATAGTTTTTCATACCATACTCATCTGCTCCTAATTTTATTGCCAGTGTTGAATCGTATTTTGGATTTGTGGTTTGCCCATTTGTCCATATAGCAAAGAACATAAATAGTAATATTGTTATTATTGTTTTCATGTGTTTATTTTTTAAATTTTCATTTAATGTACACATGGAATGCCCTATAAATAATCATTTCGTTTTGTATGTATTTGTTTATGGGCATTTCATATATTAATTTTAAAATTATTTTGTTCTCCCTCCTTCAAGTTTATCATATTCTATGTCGTTTGGTTCCCACAATTCAATTTTATTTCCTTCAATGTCCATAATATGCAGAAATTTCCCATAATCATAGGTTTCAATTGTGTCTAGTATAGTAACTCCTTCCTTTTTTAATTCGGCCACAAGCTTTTCCATATTCTCTATCCTGTAATTGATCATAAAATCTTTGGTAGAAGGTTCAAAATAGGTTGTTTTTTCATTAAACGGACTCCATTGGGTATATCCTTTTTTAGAAGAATCTGCACCCTGCCACCATACGAAGGTTGTTCCGTATTCATCGGTGTTTAACCCTAGATGGGTTTTGTACCATTCTTTTATTTTCTTTGGGTCCTTGCACTTAAAAAAGATGCCTCCAATACCTGTAACCCTTTTCATTTTTTGTTCTTTATTATATTTTGATGAAATGAAGTTGTTGAAAGCAAAACCAAGACCAAAGGTGGTTAAAAACGCCAATGTTATTAATACTGTTTTTTTCATTGTTCAACATTTTTTGTTAAAAAACTATTCAAATTTAATCAAATAATCCCAATTGTAATTATTCTGGAAGATATTTAGAATTCTCTTTTTCCCATTTTATAATCTATAGATTATCCCAAAATAAATATATATATTTGCAAGTTCAATATATGTTAAATTTAAATTCACTAATATGAAAAAGAGTATTATATTTTTTATTGTAATGATTTCGTTGGTTAGTATTTGTAATTCTCAGATAAATAACCTAAAAAATTTAAAAGACAAAGCCTCCGATAAAACCAAAACCAATTCCGATAATAGTTCAGACAAAAAAGATGGTTCACCAGCATATGATCCTGAAAATCCGGTTTATATATCCTATAGCATTGCTAGAGACGAGATCAGTTCTACCAAGAATATTTTAAAAGATGCTGAATGGACTAAAAATATAGAAGGAAGAAATGATGATGCCAAGAAGTATTTGGCAAAAGCAAAAGAAAATCTCGAAAAACTAAAAAGTAATGCCATAGAATCTAAAAAACCTTACGTAAAAGATCTTGAAAAAGAATATGACAACACTGAAGCAGAAAGAAAAACAAAGTTTGATAGCTATCTGGCTGATAAGGAATACGACAAGAAATTGGATGAATATTATAATTTTGCCATATTGGGTTGGGATATATCTGACAAGAGTTTAGAACCTTCCTATACTGGTTATTACAATATGAAAAAAAATTTTGAAACCCAAAGACCTGAGAAATTTAAAAATGATTATGTTCAAAAAAGAGTGGGAGCAATAGACAATTTCTTTAAAGTAGAAGTATATAAAGTGGTTCCAGAATTAAACACAACTGTGGACAATATTATAAAAAATATACATGCTAAAAACTCAAGTGGTGACGAAGATTATCTGTTAAATGCAAAAAGTTATTTAAAAGATTTTGAAGAACCCATTGCTTTAATTATTTACAATAAAAAATATTTGCTCGAAGACAAAACAGGCATTGATGCTGTGCAGGCTAAGATTGATAAAGAAAAAGCAATGTTGGATGAATATGTAAATAGCGGAAAATATGATGCACATGTGGCTAAGTTTCATCAGGCATTGATAGATGCTGTTAAATTAGGACCTAAAAAGATGAGCAATACAAAATACGAAAGTATGGCAACTGCTGGTGTTGATAAAGGAAAAGTTCTCAAAGTTGTAATTACCACAGATGTTTGGATTGTAAAGAAAAATGATTGGGGTTTTCCATTATACAAATACCTAAGCGTAGATATGGCTGTTAATCACGAGGGTAAATGCTGGCTATCTTACGGACAAATAAGAAAAGATTACGAAGGTGGTGGCGTTTACGGAGGTGAATATTTCAATTACTGGGGGCTTCAGGATGAAATGAACTGCAACAATACGAATAAATAAGACTTTTTTAAATTTTTAAGTAATTAGAAACGATTATACTTTAACCTCTGTTTTTTATTTATTTATAAAGTTTTATTCCCATGTTGATAAGAGAGAAAGATCAGATGCTTTCTCTCTTATTTTTTAGATACAAAAGCATTTAATGCAGATCGCAAAAATAAGACTCAGAAAACACATAAAAAAAGAGCATATTTATCTGTTTCAAAAAAAACAATTATCAATATTAATAGTTTAAAATTTATTATTTTTACATTTAGTAATCCAATGCTTTTATATTTTTCAACTACTTACTATTCGTACATAATATTTGTTTAAATATAACACTACAAACAACTTGTTTAAAATCAGGCAAAGAAAACTTCATAAAAACTTACTACTCTTATTTTTGTTAACTTTCTTATTTTTTGTTTTTTATAACAAGATTAAAGCAGAAAAGCCAGACAAAATTGATACTTTAATAATTATGCAGAATTTAGATTCTGCCCGCTATTATTGCAACATCAATCAGAAAAAAGCAAAACTTTATATTGAAAATGTCAGAACTCTTTCTTTAAAAGCACATCATATTAAAGGTATTGCCTATTACTTCAGAATTAAAGGGCTAATAGATTATTATGAAGTTAATTATAGTGCTGCTTTAGATAATTCTCTGAATGCGTTGAAGATTTTCCAAACTATAAATGATAAAAAGGGTGAAGGTGCTGTTTGTAATTTTATAGGTCTCATTTATTCTGACCAAAAATACTATAAAACTGCCCGGGAATACTATAATTTGGGTTTGCAAATAAGATTGAGTATTAATGACACCAATGGTATTGCTGCTTCATATAATAATATTGGCGTGTTTTATAAAGATATCAATAAACCTGATTCAGCACTGTTTTATTACCAAAAGTCTTTGCAAATCATACAACAAACAAATGATGTTGAATCTCAAAGCATGTATCTTGAAAATATTGGAAGAATCTATATAGATGATAATAAACCGGACAGTGCTATTTTATATTTTAACAAATCGCTCGAAATACGTCTTAAATACAACGACCTGCAAGGTCTTGCCAATATTTATACAAGTATAGGCAATTATTATCTTTTGAAGAAAAACTGCAAATCGGCCATCGTTTCTTACAAAAAAGGTTTGTATTATTCGGAAATGATAGGTATAAAATATGAGATTGAAAGTGCTCTGGCGGGTTTGTCAAAGGCATATGCACTTTGTGGCAATTACCTGGAGGCATATTATAGCCAGGTTCGTTATAAAAATATATATGACAGTGCACGACGTGATGAAGTTTCTAAACGTATCAATCAGATTGAGTTAGAAAAAGGTTTTGAAAAAGAAAGGGAACTCAGCAAATTGTTACAGGAAAAAAGCGAAATGGAGCATAAAAGCAAATTAAAAAGCCAGCAAACATTCCGAAACTATATTCTTATCGCTCTTTTTGGGACAATCATTTTGGCATTTATTATATGGCAGAGCTATAAAAGGAAAAAGAAGGATAATATCATTTTAAACACTCAAAAAAAGGAAATACTAAAATACCTTTCAGATATTAAACAACAGAATGAAGAGATAAAAGCCCAGAGCGACGAAATTGAAGCTCAGAATTTCAACCTTTCAGAAGCTTACAGCATTATCGAAAAAAAGAATAAAAACATAACAGACAGTATTAAATATGCCCAGCGAATTCAATCCGCAATTTTGCCTCCTTTTGAGTTAATAGCATCTCTTATACCCGATTCTTTTATTTTATATAAACCAAAAGCCATTGTTAGTGGAGATTTTTACTGGCTTGACTGGCATGATCATTATATTTATATTGCTGCGGTGGATTGTACCGGACATGGTGTGCCTGGTGCTTTGATGAGCATAGTGGGATATAATTTGCTCAATCAGGCGCTTAACGAAATGAAATTAAATGAAACATCAGAAATTGTAGATTATCTCAGCAATAATGTTGCAAAAACCCTTAGACAATCGGAACAGGAAAACTCTATGCGCGATGGTATGGATATAGTGCTTTGCAGAATCGATAAATTATCCAAAAAAATGCAGATTACTGCTGTTCTTAATCCTTTATATGTTATCAGAGATGGGGAACTGTCTGAATTTAAAGGAGAAAAATGGTCAATTGGTAAAAGCTTTACAGAAGTATTTTCAGGGTATGGCAAACAGGAAATCGATCTTCAAACCAACGATACTATTTATTTGTTTTCTGATGGTTTCAACGACCAGTTTTCTGCCAATTCTGGTAAAAAGTTTACCAGCAAAAAATTCAAACAAAAATTGATAGAAATAGCTCCATTGCCTATGCCTGATCAAAAAATTGCACTGGAAAGAGAATTCAATAACTGGAAAGGCAATTCGGAACAAATAGACGATGTAATGGTAATAGGGATAAGAATAAGCTGAAAGAGATTGAATGTGCCATAAACAACCTTTAAAACCATACATTATAAAACCACATAGCTTATTCTTTGGTCTTTTTCGTTATCTAAATACAGAAAAATGTTGGGAATACATTTTACAGAATATAAGCTATCAATAACCGTAGCAATAGAAGTAGGTCCGAATAACATATCAAATAATTTGAATTCGTTGGTATTGTAGTTTACATCTGGAGGAACGATTTTTTCAATTGCCGAAACAGTGTTTCCGTTTATTTTCAGCACACCTTTAAATGGATTGAGGGGCGAGTATGGAAGTGCTTTTGTATTGGTAAATGTTCTTTTGTTTATAAAATGCACACTAAAACATACCGCTTCTTTTGAAGTAAATCTGCCGTTATTGGTATAGAACATAATACCCAACTTGTCGTAGATATAATAATAGTCTGTAACGGTTATGGGTATTGATGTTGGCGGATTGTTGTCGTAGCCAAACTCTTCGTAGTAAGACTTAAATGTATGTGTTTTTATCCTGTCGGGTTTTCCTATGATGCTTTCGATACTTTTTATTTCGTAGCTTTTTAAAACAACGCCATTCAATTTGATGGTGCTGTCCGATGTGTTAACTAAAATTTCTGTTAATGTGTTTCTGTTAGACACAACTTTGTTGCTATTGCCGGCATAAAGATGGAACGTAAAACCAAAACAGAAGACCAAAAGAGCAGAAACTGTTCTTTTTACGCTTTTATAATTTAGAAGGGTGAATTCTATTTTACTTTTCATAAACAGCTATTTAACACAAAGATATTATTTCTTTTTCTTAAATGTGAAATTGTAAAATCAAGTAGGTTTTAAGTGGTATTATAAATGATGATTAGCAGGGGGTGAAACCTCTACGAATTTGGGATACTATTCTTTATTTAACTAATATTTCTGATATTCTTTTCCATTCCATCCCACTTAATGAAGAATTTGATGGTTTTAAACTATCCCAATCTGAATTAGTTAAACTATTTATTCTGTTTCTCAAAAGTTGATAGGAATATTGATTTAAGTTTTTATCCAAGATGTTTTGTAATGAAAACGACAAAGCCCTAGGAGCTCCAATCATTCTAAATGCCAACGCCTTTTCAGTATCTACTCCAAAATAGACTAACGAAGGTATGTGTGAGTCTTTTATTTCTTCATTTCCCCTAACAATTCCTTCCAGTGCACTGAGCCCCCAAGAGGCTTTAAAACGAATATCATTCATTTTTTTAACAAATTCAGTCATTCTTCTTTCAGACTCTTTTTCATCTTGACCTTGAGAATTAAAAACAGGATGCAAATCGGAAATACTTCCAAGTTTTTGTCCTTTTACCCAATCTATAATTATTCTAGCATATAGCTCTGCGTTGAAAGGAAAATTATTTGATTCTACTCCTAAATTTGTTTCTTTCAAAGCAGCAATTACTCTTATTTTTTCAGCGAGATTATCGGTATTTCCTGAATTAAAAAGTTGCTCTTTTGACCAAGATCTCAAATCTTTAATATCAGCAATATGAGATGCAGCAGTCATTACACTTAAAACCGAAGGGACAGAAAATCCAGTTTTATCTGCAAATTTCAATACTCCTTTGTCTTGATATTTTGACTGAATATGTAAATAGATTGATTTGCAAATTGAAATAAATTTCCCCTTTTTCTCTGAAGAATCAAGCAAATAATATTCTAAAGAATCTTTAAAAAGGTCTTCTATTTCTGAAACGTAATATTCATTCTCGCCAACAGTAAGCAAGTGAACGAAATATTGTATCAGCGGAGATAATGAGTTTGAATAGTCTCTTAATAATTCCGGCAATCCATTAGCTTCTTTTAATTTCTGTTCAATATTGTCAGCATTTTCAAAAAGTTCGGACAATACACTTGTTAACACATTTGCACTATCGCTGATTATATTTCTTGCATTATCAATGTTAGTAGGACTATTAAATGGTAAAATAATTTTCCCATAGTTATCAACTAAGGTTCTTCCTGATCTTCCTGCAATATTCCAAAAGTCATTGGCACTTAGCTTTTTGTCCCCTTTTCTGTAGTCATCAAAAAAAACAGTTGATACAGGAAAATTTACTCCTTCAGCAATTGTTGTTGTAGCACAGACAAATTTTAATCGTTTTTCTCTAATTAAATGTTCGACTAATAATTTTGTTTCATCTGACATTCCTGAATGGTGTGTAACGATACCTTTTTCAATTACCTTTGATAAAATTGTTTGCCTCCCTATCTCATCTTCAATGAACTTCTTGACAAGTTTAACATCATCATGGATTTTGTAATTACTTACTTTATTATAAATAAATTCAGCCCTATTATTGGCTGATGTTTTTCCCCAACAAAGTACTAACTGCGTTTTTTCTTCCTCTGAGAAATGCTTAATGGAGAATTCAAGGATTTTATCTTTTTCACCTGAGCTTTCAATTAGGTAGGGATTATTAATAATTGTTTTTTCAATTGGTTGTATTGATTCGTAAGGTGAAGGAAGAACTTCTATGTGTATCTCATTTTTAGTTTTACTTATTTTGGTGTATATTCCCAAAATCAACTTTTCAGAAGGTTTCCAATCAATGGCAATGGAATTGCCCCCACCAAGCCATTCTGTTATTATTTGACCTGCATTTTTAATAAAAGGCGATAGCAACATGTACTTGGCATTTGGTCTTTCTCGTCTTAAAATTGCCAATAGCAATTCCAATTTAGCTCCACGCTCTCCGTTTTGAATGGTGTGGGCTTCATCAAGAACAAACATTGAAACATCTTCCACAGATGAATGCTTTCTTCTTATTAATAAATCTAATTTTTCGGGTGTTGTAACAAGAACATCTATTTTCTCATTTCCGCTTAAAAAGGAATCTTCAGTAGGGTCTAATTCAATTGCTGAGGATGTTTTTTCAATAACAAAATCAAGTGGTTCTAAATCTGATTTTAAATCGAAATATATTTGATTTACTAATGCCCTTGAAGGGACAATATAAACAATCTTTGCATCTGCCCTTAACGCCTTTGTAACAATAATGTTAAATTCCGCCAAAAGTGTTTTCCCTGAACTAGTGGGCATTTGTAAAACTGTAACATTAGAAGCTACATCAAGTAAATTTTCTGATAAAGCCTCTCTTTGGGAGGGTAAGAGTTCTAAAATATTTAATTCTGCTTTTCTTCTACAAAGAAGCTTAATCTTGTCATTGAATTTTGTTTGAGTCCAAATCGCATTTATAAACATTGAGTTTAATCCGAACTCAAAGAGATTAAAAATACTAACCAACCTTGGCTCCCCTTTTGCTGTTTTTTTTGCAATATCTAAATGTAATCTTATTACAGCATCCAATCGCTCTTTGTATTCATACCCATTTTTTAGATATGTGGCGGTCTCAACAACTGCTTTTGATAAATGGTATATAGAAAGCAACTCATAGGCTTCCTTTACCTGATTTGCAACAGAAAATTGTTTTAAATATATTTCTTCATATACTTGTTGCTCCCTTTTTAAGGAATCAATAATTGAAAGTGCTTTTTCGATATCTGAAAACCCTTTGTGCTTGCGAACTAATAGAATATACGCATCTAATGCCTTATTTAGTAACCTATATTTCCAATTTGGATAATCCTCCGTAATAGGATTAAATTCATTTAAGTCCACTCGGATGCTGATTTGCTTTTCTGCTTTTAATGCGATATTAGCCAAATAGAAATAATACAGTGTTTTTGAATCTATGCCTTTGATGCCAAATATTTCAAAAAATTGTTGGGCTTTTTCACTAGAAGTTATATGAAACGATTTTAAAAGTTTGTATGCGATTTCTTTTGTTTGCATTGAAATATTTTGCTCCCCTGAAAAAATAGCATTAGTTAAAAAGAAGGAAAGTCGTAATAATTCACTACCATTTAATTCAGATTTATAGGGGAGCTTTAGTTGATCAAAAATGTATCCTTTTTCACTTTCATTAAGAAGTGAAATAATTGTTTCTTTTTGTAATATGGTATTGATAATATTACTCATATTAACTTGCTATTAATTCTTGTACTTTATTATAAAACAAATCAACTGTTTCATTTATACTTCTATCGCTAAATGAAAGAATGGAAAAATGCACTTTACCCGGTTCAAATTCTTTTTCGTTTGTTTTCATTTTTCCGAAATCAGAATTTTCATTAACACAGGAGTAATCTCTGATTAACGTACACCCATAAGTAATACTATATTTATCTGTTAGCTGATGTTCGATACTAATTATTGCAAACCCTAAAATTGCAGCATCTTTTCCATTTAATCTTCTGGCGTAGTCAGACAATCTTTGCACAACTATCGGTGTTTCATTCTTATGTTTTAGTTGAGTTTTAAAAATTGAATCGTCTGTAGCATCCACAACTTTTGGAGGTGAATTTTTATCAGCAGAAACTTTAGCTTCTCCTAAGAGTATTTCCACCTTTTCATCATCTATCTTCTTGTATCCAATTGCATCAAGACCTCTTCCTGGTAATTCAGCACGTTCTCTAAATGTAATATTTTTTAATGGAATAATGAATCGTTCTCCATCTGGTAATTTTTCTTCAAAATAATAGGTCATTAATAATTCGCCTAAATCACTCCGATAAATATCATTGAGTACATTAGGTTGTAATCCTTGTTCTCTTTTCCTATCAATAGGAGTGGCCTTTTTTTTAATTATTTGTTTTAATGCATCTGTACCAAAACCTAGATTTTTAAATAATATCTGCTCATTGATATTACTATAATCAAAATGCGTTTGTGAACGCTGCTCCAAATACATTTCAGCAAATTTTTTGATAAAAGTATCTATAGCAGGTATGTCTATTTTTTTGTGTTCATGCATAAGTTAAAATCATTTACAAAAGTATATTAATTTCAATGAATTATTTGTATTTCCCCTTTCTTTTTTGTCCATTAAATACTGTTTTTTTCTTTTTTGAGGTTAAGATTACTTATTTATTAAACCCTTTCATGTACTGTTATACTTAAATTGCACATAAGTTAAATGTTTCAACCAATTTCAAAATTGGTTATTAAAAACCCACACCCAAATAAACAACACCCAAAGTTTACAATATTATTCCATCCATCCAAACATTTATTTAAAAAATTATGATTTATAGAAAATTTTAAAACAATTAATAAATAAGAAAAAGTAAAAAAACAAAAACCCACTCCCTATTCCTTTCAAAAAAACCATCCCTTTCCAAAAAAAAGGAGTTTTTTTAGAAATCCCATTTTTAATAAAAATGAATATTATCAGCAACAATCGTGCAAAACAGGGTATAATGCTATTGCTTTAGGCTTGTTTATAAGATGATTTGGCAAATCTGCTTTTGCATTTATATAGTGTATTTTGGGCATTTATAATTGGTAAAGCATTGTAATTTTTGTTTAACAGGCGAGTTTCATTTTCACAAAATGTTAAATACCTAATAATAATACAACTTCGCCTTGTTTTAATTTTAGTTACACTATATATAGTGTTTTCAGCCATTTTAGCCTTTCTTTGCCTTGCCATTCGGCTTTTTTAAAAATACAAATAAATACAGATAAAATGCTGTTTAATCTATA
>DYDE01000005.1 GCA_020718065.1 Marinifilum sp.
ATTTTATTCATATTACAGAAAATGTAAATTATTAAATAATCTATTTTACATGTCTGTAATAATTAACTAAATAAATTATTAACTAAAATTAAATTGAAATGAAAAGATTATTTTTATTAGCATTTGTTACATTGTTTGCAATTAATTCTTTTGCACAACTAAAAGTTTTATCTAATGGAAATGTAGGTATTGGAACTACTAATCCTGGTAATTTACTTCAATTAGGACATGGGGTGAATTCCGATTTATCCATTTCAACTTCTACCAGTAATAAGGGATTTATTGGAACCTGGTATGATTACGTTGGCTTTTCAATTAATAGAAGTATTTCCAGTGGTGCATTTACAAATGCAAACCGTACACATGCAGAAATTGGGTTTTTTTCTAACGATGGAGATTCTTATATAAGATTTTTAACTTCTTCGGTTAATAATACCATAGGAACAGAAAGAATGCGCATTGATAAAAATGGAAATGTAGGTATTGCCACAAATTCTCCAGGTAGTTATAAATTATATGTTAATGGTACAACATTTTGCAATGCTGGAGTATGGTCTGGTTCTGACAAAAGGTTTAAGAAAAATATTAAAACTATTGATAATGCTCTATATAAAATATCAAAATTAAATGGAGTGAATTATGAATTTAAAAAAGAGGAATTTAAAGATTTTAATTTTAATGAAGGTACCAATTTGGGATTTATTGCTCAAGAATTGATTGAAGTTATACCTGAAGCTGTAAAAATAGGAGAAGATGGCTATTATAGTATTAATTATGATGAAATAATACCTGTTTTAGTTGAAGCTATTAAAGAACAACAGAAACAAATAGAAACTTTAAAAGAAGAATCAGTGAATAATAAAACTCTTCAAATTAATTCATATCAGGAGAATAGTAATGCTTTAAACGAAACTAAGTTATTTCAAAATACTCCAAATCCTTTTACGGAAAATACATTTATTAATTGTTATTTGCCTAAAAACGTAGTAAGTGCAAAATTATGTATTTATAATTTGCAGGGTATTCAGATAAAATGTTTTAATATTTCGGAGCGTGGTAATACTGCTATAAATATAAAAGGGAATGAATTGAGTGCGGGTATATATCCGTACGTTTTAATTACTGATGGAACTGCAAGTGATACCAGACAAATGATTTTAACCAAATAGATTTTAGAAAAGTATTATAGTTTTAAAAATATAAAAATGAAAAATATAAAAATAATTTTTATAGTTATGATTATTTTAAATCTATTTGATTTAAAAGCACAAATACCCCCAGATGATCTAAATTATACAGGGTTTACTGATCATTTCGATACACCTACTCTCAACCCAAGATGGGTTATAGAAACTGGCTGTCAAGGTAAAGCTCCATATTACAATGATCCTGCAAATGTGGTTAATGATTATACTAATAGTCAATTAATTCTTTCAGCTAAACCATTATTACTTCCCTATGTTTGCGAGGGTACTACTAAATATTATTCTGGATCTACTGTAAATTCAGGTACTAATACATACGGCTATGGATATTATGAGGTAGGTTGTAAATTTCCATCACAACCTGGTTTTTGGTGCTGTTGGTGGATAAATGCAAGTCATATTGTTCCAGAAGAACCACCTTGTTGGTATAATGAAATTGATTTTATTGAACCAAGAACAAAGAGTGATAGATATTTATGGAGTTCAAATACTCATTCATTATTAGATAAAACACTTTGTAATTGGACCACAAATGACAATGTTGATAATGATAACATTTATCCAAATAGCATTTTTGATAATCATGTTTATACTACAACTTGGCAACCTGATTACATAAAATGGTTTCTTGATGGTAATGAGACTCCAAATAGGATTCTAGCTAACGATAATGTTATTGATATTCGGAAGCATCAAACACTTGTTTTAAATAATTGGATTGACCCTGATAGTATTCCTCGTATACCAAACGAACAAGGAGATTTCATAGTTGATTATGTTAAAGTATATGAATTAATTATGACAGATTGTGATGTTAATTATTCTTATACTGGAAATTTTAGTAATTATGTTTGGGGAGTAAAAAATTCGATAACTATTAATAACACAAGTAGTGTTTCATCAAGCTCTAAAGTTACACTTAGAGCTAGTGATTATACTTTAATTAATGGAGACTTTACCGTTAATCTTGGAGGGGAATTTTGTATAATGCCAACTGCTTGTGAATAAAATATTTTAATATAATTATAAAAATTTGGTATAAATAGATGTTACACAGAACTTTTTAATATATTCTCTAAATTGTATTTACAATATAATTATCAGCAATGGCAATGATGTAAAAATAGGAAAAGTTATTATCAATCATTAATTCTGATAATTTTTAAATATAAAAAAGGCTGGGGGTTTCTCTGGCCTTTTTTTGTATAATCAAAAATTATTATCCGTTTTAATTCTAATATGATATTGAAGATTCTTCGCTTCGTTTCACGCTCAGAATGACATGCACATTGGTTCTGGGAGGAGGGGTTAATGGCGGCGAAGCCGCCATTAACCCCTCCTCCATAAAATCCCAGAAACAAACTGTCATTCTGAGCAAAGCGAAGAATCTCCTATGTTTTACCCAGACACTAATAAATCAAAAACCATAAATAATAATTCACACAGAAATAAGCATTACCTTTGCATTATTAAAATTCACTGCGTTATGCACCTTCTAAATAGAATTATCATTATTACATTTCTTTTTGGCATTAGTTATTCAGCAATGTCGCAAAAGGACAGCATACCCAAAAACCCATTTAAAGACAAATTATATACCGGTGGTGGATTAGGTTTGCAAATTGGCGATTACACATTAATACAGGTTTCCCCAATACTGGGATACAATATTACAGAAAATCTATCAGTAGGTATAGGCGCAACTTATCAATATACAAAGTACAGGCAATACAATTATGATTTTGTAAGCAATATGTATGGAGGAAGTATATTTGGTCGCTATATTATTTGGAGAAGCATATTTGCCTACGCAGAAGACGAATTGCTCAATATCGAATACAGAGAACAAGTAAACAATATTATATATAAGAAAAGAACAAATGTAAATAGCTTGTTTGTTGGCGGAGGAGTTCGTCAGTTGGTTGGGGAAAACTCAGCCATGGTACTAATGTTATTATGGAATCTTAACGAAACTCCTTACACCCCATATAACAATCCTATAATTAGAATAGGATTTGAAATCGGATTATAAAACATCAATAAATTGACACAGGAAATTATTGTATATATTATTCTATTGGTAGTTTTGACTTTTGCAGGCTTTCTTATCTATAAATCATTTAAAAAACCAGCAAAATGTTGCAACGAATGTGCGAATAAAAGCTGTGATGGTTGTCCCCTCGATGATCTGAAGAAAGAAATAGAAAAGAAAAAAGTGCACTAAAGTGAACTAGAGTTTGAAGTGCCTAACCTGAATAATTCATGAATATATTTAGAATATTGTATTTCTTCGTGTTACTTCGTGATGTACTTTGAGTTACTTTGTGGAAAAAAATTATTAACCACAAAGATTCACAAAGGATTGCACAAAGGCACACAAAGTTTATGAATTAATCAGGCTAAAGTAATAAACAAAAAACCACAAATTCCAAAATTATTCCTAATCAGTGAATCTGTGGTTATACTTTGAAAAATTGTAAATCGTCAATCCAAAATCGTAAATCGTAAATTATCTCACATATTTAAAGTTCTTTCCTAAAAACCTGGCAGACGAACCAAGCATTTCTTCAATTCGCAACAATTGATTATATTTTGCAATACGTTCTGAACGGCAAAGAGACCCTGTTTTAATTTGTCCAGTTCCCAAAGCAACAGCAAGTTCTGCAATAATAGTATCTTCAGTTTCACCCGAACGATGACTCATCACCGAAGTATAAGAATTTTCTGTTGCCATTTGCACAGCATTGATTGTTTCGGTTAACGAACCAATTTGATTTACTTTTACAAGAATAGAATTGGCAACCCCTTTTTTAATACCCTCTTTCAAGCGATTAACATTGGTAACAAACAAATCGTCACCCACCAATTGTATTTTATTACCTAATTTTTCAGTCATTATTTTCCAACCATCCCAATCATCTTCAGCCATACCATCTTCTATTGAAATAATAGGGTATTTGTCAACCCAACCTTTCCAGAAATCAACCATTTGTGCAGGTGTTAATTTATCACCCGTTGATTTGTGTAAATGATAAACTTTTTCTTTTTCAAGATAGTATTCAGATGAAGCAGGGTCTAAAGCAATAAAAATATCAACACCAGGTTTATAACCAGCTTTTTCTATAGCTTCCAATATAACAGTAATTGCTTCTTCGTTAGATTTTAAATTTGGAGCAAAACCACCTTCATCACCCACATTGGTTGAGAGGTTTTTCTTTTTCAATACAGCTTTCAAATTATGAAACACTTCAGCTCCCATTCTTATTGCTTCACTAAAAGAAGAAGCACCTGCTGGCATGATCATAAATTCCTGAAAATCGATGCTATTATCAGCATGCGAACCTCCATTTAATATATTCATCATTGGGATAGGTAGCAAATTAGCATTAACACCACCAATATATCTATATAAAGGTTGTCCTGTTTCCTGAGCTGCTGCTTGTGCAACTGCCAGAGAAACTCCTAAAATCGCATTTGCACCAAGATTGCTTTTATTATTTGTATTGTCTATCTCAAGCATCATTTTATCAATAAGAGCTTGTTCTGTAATAAAGATTCCTTTTAGCTCTTCATTAAGCACTTTATTAACATTTTGAACTGCTTTAAGAACACCTTTACCTAAATAAACACGTTTATCACCATCGCGAAGTTCCATTGCTTCATGAATACCAGTGGAAGCACCAGAAGGGATTGCTGCTCTTCCTATAATTCCGTTTTCTGTCATTACATCCACTTCTATAGTGGGATTGCCTCTTGAGTCAAGAATTTGACGTGCATGTATGTTTGCTATTGAACTCATATTATATATATTTTTTATTAATAATTAAAAAAGGATAAAGCAAATATACTTTATCCTAATATTTAAACAATGAAAAAAAGAAAATTATTCTGGAGTTTCAGTTGATGTATTTTCAGTTTCTTCCTTTTTTGCCTTTGGTTTTTTAGTTGTTTCTTTTTTCTCAGCAACAGGTTTTTCAGTCTTTTCTGTTTTTGCAACTACTTCCTCTTTTTTGGTTTTAGTTTTAGAACCACGACGGGTAGTTTTTGCCTTTGCTTTAGATTCTTTAGTAATACCTAACATGTTTTCGTTATAATCAACTAATTCTATCATACACATTTCGGCATTATCACCCATACGATTTCCAGTTTTTAAAATTCTGGTGTAACCACCGGGGCGTTGTCCAACTTTAGTAGATACTTCTCTGAAAAGTTCAGTAACAGCAGTTTTATCTTGCAAGAAACTAAATACAGTTCTTCTAGAATGTGTTGAGTCTGATTTTGACTTTGTAATTAAAGGTTCAACAACTGTTCTTAACGCTTTGGCTTTAGCCAGAGTTGTATATATGCGTTTTTTCATTATTAAGGATGATGCCATATTAGCTAGCATAGCCTTTCTATGAGAGCTTGTTCTTCCTAAATGATTGATTCTTTTTGCGTGTCTCATCTCAATTAATCTTTATCTAATTTATATTTTGTAAGATTCATTCCAAAATGTAAGCTTTTTGCTTTCACTAATTCTTCTAACTCGGTTAAAGATTTTTTACCAAAGTTTCTGAATTTTAATAAGTCTGCTTTGTTAAAAGCAACAAGTTCTCCTAAAGTTTCAACTTCAGCAGCTTTTAAACAATTCAATGCTCTAACAGATAAATCCATATCAACCAATTTGGTTTTGAGCAATTGTCTCATATGCAATGAAGTTTCATCAAACTCTTCGGTAGCAGTTTTTTCTTCGCTATCAAGGGTAATTTTCTCATCAGAAAACAACATAAAATGTTGAATTAAGATTTTAGCTGCTTCTTTTAAAGCGTCTTTTGGATTTATTGACCCATCAGTAGTAATTTCAAAAATAAGTTTTTCAAAGTCGGTCTTCTGTTCAACGCGGTAATCTTCTATACTGTATTTAACATTTTTAATTGGAGTAAAAATAGCATCTACTGGTATAATTCCAATTACAGAACTTGTAGGTTTATTATCTTCAGCAGAAACATAACCTCTCCCCTTATCAATAGTAATTTCTAATGAAATTTTGATTGAAGGATCCATATTACAGATAACAATATCTGTGTTTAATACCTGAAAACTAGAAAGGAATGCATTTATATCACCAGAAGTAAAAGTATTTTTACCAGCTATTGTAATATTTACCTTTTCGTTGTTTACATTATCTATTTGTCTTTTAAAACGAATTTGCTTTAAATTAAGAACTATTTCTGTAAGATCCTGAACTACTCCTTTAATGGTAGAGAATTCGTGGTCAACACCTTCAATTTTAACAGAAGTAATTGCAAAACCTTCAAGAGAAGAAAGCAATATTCTTCTTAAAGCATTGCCTATTGTAATACCATAACCGGGTTCCAAAGGACGAAACTCAAATCTTCCCTTGAAATCATCCGATTCAAGCATTACCACCTTATCGGGTTTTTGAAAAGCTAATATTGCCATTTAATATATGTATTTATAAATGATATCAATTAAAAAAAATTATTTAGAATACAACTCGACGATAAGTTGTTCTTTAATGTTTTCAGGAATTAAAGATCTTTCTGGGTAGTTCAAAAATTTACCTGTCATTGAATCTTTATCCCATTCTAACCAGTTAAACTGATTTGTTCTTGAAACTAAAGCTTCTGTAATAACTTCCAATGATTTTGATTTTTCACGAACACCAACTACATCACCTGGTTTAAGTGTAATAGAAGGAATGCTTGTAACTTTACCATTGAGAGTAATATGCCTGTGATTAACCAACTGACGTGCTGCATCACGAGTAGGTGCAATACCTAAACGGTAAACAACATTATCAATACGAGCTTCAATTAGTTGTAATAAAACTTCACCAGTGATACCTTTTTTACTAGCCGCTTTTGTAAATACATTTCTAAATTGTTTTTCCAAGAAACCATAAGTATATTTTACTTTTTGCTTTTCCTGCAACTGAACACCATATTCAGATAATTTTCTTTTTCTTTTAGAAACACCATGTTGACCAGGAGGATAATTTTTCTTTTCAAAATATTTATCTGCACCATAAATGGGTTCTTTGAATTTTCTTGCGATTCTTGTTTTTGGGCCTATATATCTTGCCATATTGTAAAACTATTGTTTTTTATTATTAAAATGCTTCAAAATTAATTATACTCTTCTACGTTTAGGAGGACGACAACCATTATGAGGCAATGGAGTAATGTCAAATATTTCAGACACTTCTATTCCTGCCGCATTAAGAGTTCTAATTGCAGATTCGCGACCTGCACCAGGTCCTTTTACATAAACTTTTACTTTACGTAAACCCATATCATAAGCAACTTTTGCACAATCGTTTGCGGCAGTTTGAGCTGCGTATGGAGTGTTCTTTTTTGAACCTTTGAAACCCATTTTACCTGCAGATGACCAAGAAATAACTTGTCCGGTTGAATTAGTTAATGAAATGATTACGTTATTAAATGAAGCAAAAATATGAGCTTCACCTAATGCTTCAACTTTTACAACTTTCTTTTTTGCGGGTTTTACTGTTTTAGCCATATTATTTATTAATTTCTTTTATCTCTAAATGAATTATTTCTATTGATTAACCTTTAACTGCTTTTTTCTTGTTAGCAACAGTTTTCTTTTTCCCTTTTCTTGTTCTGGCATTGTTCTTAGTATGTTGACCTCTTGTTGGCAAACCAGAACGATGTCTGATACCTCTGTAACAACCAATATCCATTAGTCGTTTTATGTTCAACTGAACTTCAGAACGTAAAGAACCTTCAACTTTGAATTTTTCATTAATTATATTACGAATTTTTGTTAATTCATCATCAGTCCAATCTTGTACTTTCTTATCGTAACTAATTCCTGCTTCCTCTAAAATCTTTCTTGCTGAACTTTTGCCTAATCCAAAAATATAGGTAAGGCCTATTTCTCCTCTTTTATTTTTTGGTAAATCAATACCTGCAATTCTTGCCATATTGTAGTTTTATTTGTTTTTTTAATTAAATTATCCTTGTCTTTGTTTAAACTTAGGATTCTTTTTGTTAATTACATAAAGGCATCCTTTTCTGCGAACTATCTTGCAGTCAGGGGTTCTTTTCTTTATTGATGTTCTAATTTTCATTTCTTAAATAATTTATATGTTATTATTTATATCTAAATGTTATTCTTCCTTTTGTTAAATCATATGGTGACATTTCAATTTTAACTTTATCTCCAGGTAAAATTTTAATATAATGCATTCTCATCTTACCGGAAATATGAGCTGTTATTACATGTCCATTAGCTAATTCCACTCTAAACATAGCATTTCCTAAAGATTCTACTACTGTGCCATCTTGTTGAATGGATGTCTGTTTGGTCATATAATTTATTTAAATTTTTGTTAAATTAACATTATTTATTTGCTCAATATATTCAAATGATGATAATATTTCAGTTTTATCTTTACTCAATGCCACTGTATGTTCGTAATGGGCTGAAGGCATTTTATCAATAGTTCTAATAGTCCATCCATCCTTCTCTTGAATTATTTCTTTTTTCCCCATATTAATCATAGGTTCAATAGCTATAACCAATCCCTCCTGAAGTTTCAATCCGCTTCCCTTCTTTCCATAATTGAAAACATTTGGTTTTTCGTGTAAATGTTTCCCAATTCCATGTCCCACCAAATCTCTTACAACAGAAAAACCTAACCCCTCAACATAACTTTGAATTTCAAATCCTATATCTCCAAGTCTTTTTCCAACAACAGCATTTTCAATTCCTTTGTATAAAGATGTTTTTGTAGCTTTTAGCAACAACAAAACATCTTGTTTTATTTCTCCAATAGCAAAAGTATAAGCCGAATCACCATAGTATCCGTTTTTTAACACCCCACAATCAATAGAAACTATATCTCCTTCTTTTAATATTCTTTCTCCAGGTATTCCGTGAACAACTTGCTCATTAATAGAAATGCACAGTGTATTAGGAAACCCATTATAGCCTTTAAAAGCTGGTGTAGATTCATTATCACGAATAAACTTTTCAGCCATTTTATCAATTGATAATGTACTAATGCCAGGTTTGAGTTGTTTTGCAACTTCCGCCAGTGTTTTTGCAACAAGTAAAGAACTTATTCTTATTAATTCTATTTCTTCTTTTGACTTATATGTAATCATAATAAATTACGTACTCAAAACTATCCAGTCATTCCCATTGATGTACGTCCTTTTATTCTTCCTGTCTTTGTTAATCCGTCATAATGACGCATTAATAAATGACTTTCTATTTGTTGTAATGTATCTAAAACAACACCCACTAAAATAAGAAGTGATGTTCCGCCATAAAATTGTGCAAATTGGGAATTAACACCAAAGTGACGAACAAAAGCTGGCATAATCGCAACAAATGCTAAAAACATTGAACCAGGTAAAGTTATTTTAGACATAATTGAGTCTATAAAATCCGCAGTCTTTTTTCCAGGTTTTACACCAGGTATAAAACCACCATTCTTTTTCATATCCTCAGCCATCTGATTTGGATTTATTGTAATAGCTGTATAAAAATAAGTAAATGCAATAATTAAAAATGCAAATGTAAAATTATACCAAAATCCGTTAAAATCAGAAAATGCAGCAGCGAAACCTCTTAAAGACTCTGATTGAGAGAATCCAACAATTGTTATAGGAACCAACATAATTGCCTGAGCAAATATAATTGGCATTACACCTGCAGCATTGACTTTTAAAGGAATGTATTGTCTAACACCACCATATTGCTTGTTACCAACTATTCTTTTGGCAAACTGTACCGGAATTTTTCGAGTACCTTGAACCAATAAAATAGAAAGAACAATTACAAGTAATAGAACAACTAATTCGACCACAAATATAACCAAGCCTCCACCTTGTTCTTCCATTCTTGAGAAAAATTCAGCAAACAATGCAAAAGGTAAACGTGCAATAATACCTATCATTATAATTAATGAAATTCCATTACCAATTCCTTTATCAGTTATTTTTTCGCCTAGCCACATTACAAACATAGTTCCGGCTACAAGAATTGTAATAGATGAAATCCAGAAAAACAAGGGAGGTGATGCAATATTTGCATCAAAAGGATATATACCACCTGCAGGTATCTGGGCAACAATATTACTAATATAACCAGGTGCTTGAGCTGCAGTTATAAGAACTGTTAAATATCTTGTAATTTGATTTATTTTCTTTCTTCCGCTTTCTCCTTCTTTCTGTAATTTTTGGAAATAAGGTATTGCCAAACCTAACAATTGAATAACAATTGAAGCAGATATGTAGGGCATAATACCCAATGCAAAAATAGATGCATTAGAAAAAGCACCTCCAGAAAACATGTTTAGCAAACCAAGTAAACCATCTTTTGTTTGAGCATGAAGAGCCCCCAAAGCAGAAGGATTTACACCAGGAAGTACCACATAAGAACCAACCCTATAAATAAGAATAATAGCAAGTGTGTATATTATCCTCTTTCTAAGGTCTTCTATTTTGTATATATTCTTTATTGTTTGTATAAAACGTTTCATCCAATTATAATTTTATAGCGGTACCACCATTTGATTCAATTGCTTTCTGAGCTGTCTTTGAGAAACTATGGGCTTTAACCTCAAGTGCTGCTTTGAGTTCGCCTCTACCTAAAATTTTATATCTGTCTTTTTTAGAAATAATACCATTTAGAATAAGAACATCCAAATCAATAATTTTGATGCCTTTATTTTCGGCAATTTTCTGTAAAACATCTAAGTTAATACCAACGTATTCAACTCGGTTTATATTTTTAAAACCAAATTTTGGTAATCTTCTATAAATTGGCATTTGTCCACCTTCAAAACCTGATTTTGAAGAGTATCCGGAACGAGATTTTGCTCCTTTATGACCTCTTGTAGAAGTACCACCTCTACCAGAGCCTTGACCTCTACCTAATCTTTTGTTATTTTTTACTGAGCCTTCTGCTGGTTTTAAATTACTTAAATCCATATATTCTTTTCCTTTTTCAATTAATTGTTCGTAATTAGGATACTTCTTCTACTGATAATAAATGTTGAACTTTATTTATCATTCCAACTATTTGCGGAGTAGCTTCCACCTCAACGGTTTGGTTCATTTTTCCAATTCCTAAAGCTTTAATTGTTCTTTTTTGGCGTTCAGGACGGTCAATGGTACTCTTAATTTGCTTAATTCGTAATTTCTTCATTTTCTTAAAGCTATAATATATTATCCGTTAAAAACTTTATTAAGACTTATGCCTCTAAGTTGAGCAACTGTAAAAGGATCTTTAAGTTGAATTAAAGCATCAATTGTCGCTTTAACAACACTATGAGGATTTGAAGAACCTTTTGATTTTGCTAATACATCTGTAACACCAACACTTTCTAAAACTGCACGCATCGCACCACCTGCAATAACACCAGTACCATGAGCAGCAGGTTTAATAAATACCAATGCACCACTATATTTACCAAGTTGTTCGTGAGGAACTGTACCTTTAATAATTGGAACTTTGATTAAATTTTTCTTTGCATCTTCAATTCCTTTAGAGATGGCAGTAGTTACTTCTTTTGCTTTTCCTAAACCATAACCAACAACACCATTTTCATTTCCAACAACTACTATAGCAGAGAAACTAAATGTTCTACCACCTTTAGTAACTTTAGTTACTCTTTGAATGCTTACAAGTCTATCTTTAAACTCGATTTCGCTAGATTTTACTCTTTTAACGTTTACGTTTGTCATAATTTCTTAAAATTTTAATCCTCCTTCTCTAGCAGCATCTGCTAAAGATTTAACTCTACCATGATACAAATACCCGTTTCTATCAAAAACTACTGAATTAACACCAGCTTCTTTAGCACGTTCAGCTATTAACTTGCCCACTAATTTAGCCATTTCAGTTTTGTTTACAGTAGTAGAAACTACATCTTTAAGAATTGATGAAGCAGAAACCAAAGTTTTTCCATTTTTATCATCAATAATCTGTGCATAAATTTGCTTATTGCTTCTGAAAACAGTTAATCTTGGAGCTTCTGAAGTTCCTTTAACTATTTTTCGGATTCTTTTTTTAATTCTTTCTCTTCTGAAATTTTTATTTATTGCCATCCTTATAAGGAATTATTAAAATTTGACATTAAAATTATTTTGCGCTTGCAGATTTTCCTGCTTTTCTTCTTAATACTTCATTAGCAAATTTGATACCTTTGCCTTTGTATGGTTCTGGTTTGCGTAAAGAACGTATCTTTGCCGCTACCTGACCTACTAATTGTTTATCTATTGAAGATAAAATAATTGTAGGGTTTTTACCTCTTTCGGTAATTGTTTCTACTTTTATTTCTTTAGGCAATTCAAACACATAATTATGAGAATAACCTAAAGTAAGTTCTAATAATTGACCATTATTAGATGCTTTGTATCCAACACCAACAAGTTCCTGAGTTATTTTATATCCAGTTGAAACACCAACTACCATATTATTAACTAAAGATCTATATAAACCATGAAGTGCTTTATGTCTTTTATCTTCAGAATGACGCTCAACTGTGAGTATATCTTCTTCGATTTTAAAAGTAATAGATGGGTCAACTGTTTGTTTTAGTTCACCTAAAGCACCTTTTATTGTTACAATATTTTTGTCGCTCACATTAATTTGAACGCCTTTTGGTATCTGAATTGGTAATTTTCCTATCCTTGACATTTATATATTCCTCCAATTAACTAATATAACATAATACTTCGCCACCAATTTTATGAGTTTTTGCTTCTTTATCAGTCATTACTCCTCTAGAAGTAGATAAAATAGCAATACCTAAACCACTCAATACGCGGGGAAGTTTTTCAAAACCTACATATTTTCTTAAACCAGGTTTACTAATTCTTTCTAATTTAGAAATAGCACTTTGTTTAGAAACTGGATGATATTTTAAAGCAATCTTAATTTTACCCTGAATTACATCATCTTCAAATTTAAAATTCAAAATATATCCTTTGTCAAAAAGAATTTTAGTAATTTCCTTTTTTATATTTGAAGCAGGAATTTCTACTATTCTATGGTTAGCCATTACTGCATTACGTATTCTAGTTAAATAATCTGAAATTGGATCTGTAGTCATTTCTATCTATATATTATTTATTAAACTTTGTATTTACCAACTTGCTTTAGTTACTCCTGGTATTAAACCATTTAATGCCATTTCTCTAAAATTGATACGAGAAACTCCGAATTGACGCATATAACCTTTAGGTCTTCCGGTAAGTTTACATCTATTGTGCAAACGAACAGGGCTTGCATTTTTAGGGATTTTTTGCAAAGCTAAATAATCACCTGCTGCTTTTAAAGCTTTACGTTTTACAGCATATCTGGCAACCATTTTTTGCCTTTTTACTTCTCTTGCTTTTATTGATTCTTTTGCCATATTAGTTTTTCTGATTTTTAAATGGTAATCCAAATTCTTTTAAAAGTGCCAATGCTTCATTATCATTTGGAGCAGTTGTTACAATCGTTATATCCATTCCCATTAATTTATTAATTTTATCAATATTTATTTCTGGGAATATAATTTGTTCTGGAACACCAAGAGTATAATTTCCTTTTCCATCGAAACCTTTATCATTAATGCCTCTAAAATCTCTAATACGAGGTAAAGCAACAGCTACAAGTCTATCAAGAAATTCATACATTTTATTACCTCTTAATGTAACTCTAACACCAATTGGAACACCTTTTCTAAGTTTAAAATTAGAAATATCTTTTTTAGATTTAGTTGCAATGGGTTTTTGTCCACATATTTGGGTCATTTCTACAATAGCTGTATCAATAAGTTTTTTATCGGCAGTAGCTAAACCAACGCCTTGATTAAGGCATATTTTTTGAATTTTTGGAACCTGCATAGCACTTTTATAACTAAATTGCTTTTTTAATGCAGGAATTATTTCGCTCTGATATTTGTCTTTTAATCTAGGTGAATAACTCATTACTTAATTACCTCCCCTGTTTTTTTTGAATAACGAACTAATTTATTGTTTTTATCTAATTTTCTACCAATTTTTGTGGGTTTTCCAGTTGCGTCCACAACCATTAAGTTAGAAATATGAATAGGAGATTCTGTTTTAATAATTCCTCCCTGAGGTGTTTTTGCTTTTGGCTTACTGTGTTTGGTAACAATATTGATTCCTTCTACAATTGCCTTATTTGCATCAACCAGAACTTCTAAAACTTTTCCTTGCTGACCTTTAGAATCACCTGCTAACACCTTAACGGTATCACCTTTCTTTACATGTAATTTGGATTGCATAATTCCTTTTTGTTAATCGTTATAGCACTTCAGGTGCTAATGAAATAATTTTCATAAATTGTTTTTCTCTTAACTCTCTGGCAACAGGACCAAAAATACGGGTTCCTCTCATTTCATCAACCGGAGTTAGAAGTACAACAGCATTGTCATCAAAACGGATATAAGAACCATCGTTTCTTCTAATTTCTTTTGATGTTCTGACAACTACCGCTTTTGTAACTGTTCCCTTTTTTATATTACCAGAAGGTAATGCATTTTTAACGGTAACAATAATTTTATCGCCCACTGAAGCGTATCTTTTTCTTGTCCCGCCTAATACTTTAATACAAAGTACTTCTTTTGCGCCACTATTATCGGCTACCATCAATCGTGATTCTTGTTGTATCATAATTATTTAGCTCTTTCAATTATTTCAACTAATCTCCAGCATTTATTTTTGCTCAATGGTCTGGTTTCCATGATACTTACAGTATCGCCGACATTGCACTCATTCTTTTCGTCGTGAGCCATGAATTTAGAAGTTCTATTTACAAACTTCCCATATTTCGGGTGTTTAATTTTTCTTTCTACAACAACTAAAATGGACTTATTCATTTTATTGCTGACAACAACACCAGTTTTTTGTTTTCTTAAGTTTCTACTTTCCATAATAAATCTATCAACTATTTAGATTGTTCTTCGATTGTTCTTCTACGAAGTTCTGTATGCATACGTGCAACATTTTTTCTGAAACTCTTAATTTTCATTGGATTTTCAAGAGGAGACACTGCATGGTTAATTTTCATTTTAACCAATTGTTTTTTTTCTTCTTCTAATCTTTCACGAAGTTCATTCGTAGAAAGTTCTTTAACTATAGATTGTTTCATTTTCTTCTTTATATTGTTTCTTCAACATAATCTGTTCTAACTACAAATTTTGTATGTACTGGAAGTTTTTGAGCTGCTAATCGTAAAGCTTCCTTTGCAATTTTTATATTAACACCTTCTGCCTCAAATAAAATTCTGCCTGGTGTAATTCTTGCAACAAAATATTCAGGAGCACCTTTACCTTTTCCCATACGTACTTCAGCTGGCTTTTTAGTAACTGGTTTATCAGGAAATACCCTTATCCATATTTGTCCTTCACGTTTCATATGACGGGTAAGTGCCTGACGAGCAGCTTCTATCTGTCTGCCAGTAAGCCAACATTGATCTAAAGTTTTTAATCCAAATGTGCCGAATGAAAGTTGGCTGCCTCTTTTGGCGTTACCTTTCATTTTGCCTTTCTGCATTTTCCTATATTTGGTCTTTTTGGGCTGTAACATTATACTTAATTTACTAATTTATTATTCTCAATTAATTACTTTCTTTTTTTCCCTTTGTTGAATTTTGGTTGTCCTGTACCAGCTATTGGTTTAAAAGCAGCTACTCCAATATTTGCAGACAAATCACGTTTTCCGTAAACTTCTCCTTTACAAATCCAAACTTTTACACCAATTCTACCATAAGTAGTATGTGCTTCAGCAGTTGCATAATCAATATCAGCTCTTAATGTATGTAAAGGAGTTCTCCCTTCTTTATATTGTTCACTACGAGCCATTTCTGCCCCAGCTAATCTACCTGAAATTAAAACTTTAATACCTTCGGCACCCATTCTAATTGTTGAAGCAATTGAAGTTTTTATAGCTCTTCTATATGAAATTCTACCTTCAATTTGTTTTGCAATTGTAGCTGCTACAAGAACTGCATCAACTTCAGGTCTTTTTATTTCAGAAATATTAATTTGTATTTCTTTACCTGTAATTTTCTTTAATTCTTCTTTTAATTTATCAACTTCTTGACCAGCTTTACCAATAATAATACCAGGGCGGGCAGTATTGATAGTTACAGTAACTAATTTAAGTGTTCTTTCAATAATAATTTTTGAAATTCCTGCTTTAATTAAACGGGCATTAAGATATTTTCTGATTTTATCATCTTCAACCAGTTTGCTTTCGTAATTTTTTCCACCATACCAACTTGAATCCCAACCTCTGATGATACCTAGCCTATTGCCTATTGGATTTGTTTTTTGTCCCATTTGGTAAATTAATTTATATTTTGTTTTTTACTATCTAATATTAATGTAACGTGGTTAGAACGTTTTCTGATTCTGTAACCTCTACCTTGAGGAGCAGTACGTAAACGTTTCAATTGTCTGCCACTATCTACAAATACTTCTTTTATATAAAGATTGCTATCTTCAATTCTAACGCCTTCATTTTTAAGTTGCCAATTAGAAATTGCAGATAATAAAAGTTTTTCTAATCTTTTTGAAGATTCTTTAGAACTAAACTTTAAAATATTTAATGCTTTATCTACATTAACGCCTCTGATTATATCTGTCATTAACCTCATTTTTCTTGGTGAAGTTGGACAATTATTAAGCTTTGCAAAGTAGGTTTTCTTGCGAACCTCTTTTAATTCCTCTGCACTATTACGTTTTCTTATTCCCATTTTTCTTAATTATTTATTTTGAAGCTTTATCTTTATTTCCAGCATGACTTCTAAAGATTCTAGTTGGAGCAAACTCTCCTAATTTATGTCCTACCATATTTTCAGTTACATAAACAGGAATAAATTTATTTCCATTGTGTACTGCTATAGTTTGACCCACAAATTCAGGGGAAATCATTGAGTTTCTTGACCAAGTTTTTATAACAGTCTTTTTCTTAGAATCAGCTAGTTGTAAAACTTTTTTTTCTAATTTGTAATTAATGTATGGTCCTTTTTTTATTGAACGGCTCATATTATATTATTTTTTTCTTCTTTCTATTATAAACTTATTGGACATTTTTTTCTTTGCTCTTGTTTTATATCCTTTAGCTGGTTTTCCTTTTCTGGTTCTAGGGTGACCTCCAGAAGATCTACCTTCTCCACCACCCATTGGATGATCCACAGGATTCATAACAACGCCTCTGTTTCTTGGACGACGACCTAACCATCTTGTTCTACCTGCTTTACCAGATACCTCTAATGCATGATCTGGATTAGAAACTGAACCTATTGTAGCTTTACATGTTATTAATACCATTCTAGTTTCTCCTGATGGCATCTTTAAAGTAGCATATTTCCCATCTCTAGACATTAATTGCGCGAATGAACCAGCACTTCTTGCCAAACATGCACCTTCACCTGGGCGAAGTTCAATATTGTGAATTGTAGTACCTAAAGGTATTTCACCTAAATACATGCTGTTTCCAATTTCTGGAACAATACCTTTTCCTGATAAAACAGTTTGTCCAACTTTTAATCCATGAGGAGCAATAATATACCTCTTCTCACCATCAGTATAACAAACCAAAGCAATTCTTGCTGTTCTATTGGGATCGTATTCAATTGTTTTAACAATAGCAGGAATACCTTCTTTATTTCTTTTAAAATCAATTATACGATACATTTGCTTATGACCACCACCTAAATATCGCATAGTCATTTTGCCTGTATTATTTCTACCGCCTGATTTACTTTTTGAAATCAATAAACTCTTTTCTGGTTTTGAGGCAGTAATCTCATCAAACGCACAAACTATTTTAAAGCGTTGACTAGATGTTGTCGGTTTTAGTTTCTTTAAAGCCATTTATTTAAATATTGCTATAAAAATCAATCATTTCACCTTTTGCTAACGTAACAAAAGCTTTCTTTATAGAGTTAGTTTTTCCAGTAACTAGTCCTTTTTTAGTATTTCTGGATTTAAATTTGCCTGCATAGTTAGTTGTATTTACAGCAACAACATTTACCCCATACATTTCTTCTACAGCCTTTTTTATCTGCAGTTTATTAACCTTTCTATCAACAACAAATCCATAACGAGAATATTTCTCGGTCATGCTTGTCATTTTTTCGGTTATAATCGGTTTTACTAGTATGCTCATTTTATATATTTATTGATTTTTCAGTTAAATTTAATCATTAAACCTCTGAAAATCTTTAATTTTCTACAAAAGTTTTCTCTAATTCTTTTATTGAACTCTCCACAAAAATCAAATTCGTTGCGTTTAAAATGTCGTAAGTATTTATTTTTAAAGCATTTACGACTTTGGAATTTTTTAAATTTCGGGAGGACAAATATACATTTTTATTTGATTCGCAAAGCACTAATAATGTTTTTTTATCAGAAAGTTTAAAATTATTAAGCAAATCAATAAAATTCTTTGTTTTAGGAGTATCAAAATTAAAATCTTCAACAACTATAATATTATTACCTGTTGCTTTATATGATAATGCAGATTTCCTAGCAAGTCTCTTTAATTTTTTATTTAATTTAAAATTATAATCTCTCGGGCGAGGACCAAAAGCTCTACCACCGCCTTTTAACAGAGGAGAATTGATATCACCGATTCTTGCTCCACCTGTACCTTTTTGTTTTTTTAACTTTTTGGTACTACCAGAACTTTCAGATCTTTCTTTTGCTTTGTGAGTGCCTTGCCTTTGATTTGCCATATATTGCTTTACATCCAAATATATAGCATGATCATTAGGTTCAACTCCAAAAATGTCATCTTGTAACATAACTTTTTTAGCAGTTTTGCTACCATTTATATTATATACTTCTACTTCCATCTTTCTAAAATTAAATATGAACCTTTATGACCTGGAACAGATCCTTTTACTATAATAATATTTTTTTCGGGTATTATCTTTAATACTTGCAAATTAATAATTTTAATCCTATCAGTACCCATTCTTCCGGCCATACGTAATCCTTTAAATACTCTTGATGGGTATGAAGATGCGCCAACAGAACCAGGAGCTCTCAATCTGTTATGTTGTCCATGAGTTTTTTCTCCAACACCTTGAAAATTGTGGCGACGAACTACTCCCTGAAACCCTTTACCTTTTGAAATTCCAACTACATCGATATATTCACCTTCAATAAAAACATCAGTTTTAAGAATATCGCCATAGTTTTTTCTATGATCAGCTTCAAACCTTGTAAATTCTGCTACCATTTTCTTTGGCGTTGTATTAGCTTTTGCAAAATGGCCTTTTAAGGCAGCAGTAGTATGCTTTTCTTTCTTTTCATCGAAAGAAAGCTGGATGGCTTCGTAGCCATCTTTCTCAATTGTTCTAACTTGTGTTACAACACAAGGACCAGCTTCTATCACTGTGCATGGTAAATTTTTCCCAGAGGCATCATAAATACTGGTCATTCCGATTTTTTTTCCAATAAGTCCTGACATTTCTTTTTTATTTTATTATTAATAGGTATAGATTAAACAAATCAAACTTTGATTTCTACTTCTACCCCACTTGGCAATTCAAGCTTCATTAATGCTTCAACAGTTTTTGCAGTTGAACTGTAAATATCAATTAACCTTTTATAGGAGCATAATTGAAATTGCTCTCTTGATTTTTTGTTTACAAATGTTGATCTTAAAACAGTAAAAATTTTCTTGTTTGTTGGTAATGGAATTGGTCCACTTACAACAGCTCCTGTTGATTTAACAGTTTTTACAATTTTTTCTGCTGACTTATCAACTAAATTGTAATCGTAAGATTTTAATTTAATTCTAATTTTTTGGTTCACGATATCACAATTTTGAAATTAAATAATATTTTTAATATTGAACTTTTATTCCTTTTATTTTATATAATACTTCTTCTGTTACATTTTTAGGTGCTTCAGTATAATGCGAAAATTCCATATTTGATGTTGCTCTACCTGAAGAAGACGATCTTAAATCAGTAACATATCCAAACATTTCTGATAAAGGTACTTTTGCTTTGATAATTTGAGTATTCATTTTTGCAGTTACACCCTCTAAATGTCCTCTTCTTCTGTTAACATCTCCAATAACCTCACCCATATATTCTTCTGGTGTTTGAATTTCCAATTTCATAATTGGTTCCAATAAAATTGGTTTTGCCTTCTTACATGCTTCTTTAAAAGCAAGACGTGCAGCTATTTCAAAAGATAATGAGTCAGAATCAACCGAATGAAAAGAACCGTCAATTAATCTAACTTTCAGTCCTACCATTGGATAACCTGCTAAAACTCCATTTTGTATTGCTAATTTAAATCCTTTTTCTACAGATGGGATAAATTCTCTAGGAATATTACCGCCTTTTACCTCATCTAAAAATTGCAAACCAGCTTTACCCTCATCATTTGGAGATACAATAACAACTATATCTGCAAATTTACCTCTTCCTCCACTTTGCTTTTTATATACTTCTCTATGTTGAATTGTAGTAGTAATTGCTTCATTGTAAGAAACCTGAGGAGCTCCCTGATTGCACTCAACGTTAAATTCACGTCTTAATCTATCAACTAATATCTCAAGATGTAATTCCCCCATTCCACTAATAATAGTTTGCCCAGAATCTTCATCAGTTCTTACTTTAAAAGTAGGATCTTCTTCTGATAATTTAATTAAAGCATTTATTAATTTATCAATATCAGCTTGTGTTTTAGGTTCTATAGCAACTGAAATTACAGGTTCAGGAAAAGACATTGACTCTAAAACAATTGGATGTTTTTCATCACACAAAGTATCGCCAGTTCTTATATCTTTAAAACCAATAGCAGCACCTATATCGCCAGCTTCTATTTCTTCTAATGGGTTTTGTTTGTTTGCATGCATTTGCACTATTCGTGAAATGCGTTCTTTTTTATTAGTATTTGAATTTAAAACATATGATCCAGATTTCAATGTTCCAGAATAAACTCTAAAAAAAGCTATTCTTCCAACATATGGATCAGTTGCTATTTTAAATGCTAAAGCAGCAAAATGTTCATTTGATAATGCATTTCTTTCTTCTTCCTTTTCAGTATAAGGATTAATACCTTTTATTGCAGGAACATCTAATGGATTTGGCAAAAATTCAATGATTACATCTAATAATTTCTGTACTCCTTTATTTTTAAAGGATGCACCACATAAGACAGGCGTAATACGCATTTCTAATGTAGCTTTTCTTATTGCATATATTATTTCTTCTTCGGAGATAGAAGAAGGATCGTTCATGAATTTTGTTAACAGTTCATCACTTTCTTCAGCAGTACCTTCAATAAGTTTTGTCCTATATTCATTAACAACCTCTATAAGATCATTTGGAACTGGAATCTCGAAGAACTCCATTCCTGCAGAAGTCATATCCCATTCATACGCTTTATTGGCAATAAGATCAACAACACCTCTGAAATTTTCTTCGTAACCAATAGGAATTTGAATAGGAATAGGATTAGCTCCTAATCTTTGTTTAATTTGAGTAACAACACTAAAAAAATCAGCACCAGCTCTATCCATTTTGTTAATAAAACAAATACGAGGTACACCATATTTATCAGCTTGCCTCCAAACAGTTTCAGATTGAGGCTCTACACCACCAACAGCACAAAATAATGCCACTGCACCATCAAGTACACGTAAAGATCTTTCAACTTCAACTGTGAAATCGACATGACCTGGTGTATCTATTATATTTATTTTATATTGTTCGTTTTTATATTTCCAGTAAGTAGTAGTAGCTGCAGAAGTAATTGTAATACCTCTTTCCTGCTCTTGAATCATCCAATCCATTGTAGCAGTGCCATCATGTACTTCCCCAATTTTATAATTAATACCAGTATAATATAATATACGCTCAGTAGTTGTGGTTTTACCCGCATCTATATGAGCCATAATGCCTATATTTCTTGTATATTTTAAATCTCTTGACATTAATATTATATTATTTCAAATTATTAATTAAAATCTAAAATGCGAGAATGCTTTGTTAGCATCAGCCATTCTATGAGTATCTTCTTTTCTTTTAAAAGCAGCACCTTCTTCTTTAGCAGCAGCTAAAATTTCACCAGCTAACTTTTGACTCATTGATTTTTCGTGACGTTTACGTGCAAAATTTATAAGTGCCTTTATTCCTATTGAGCTTTTACGTTCTGGTCTAATTTCTGAAGGTATTTGAAAAGTTGCTCCTCCAATTCTTCTACTTCTAACTTCAACAGAAGGTGTAACATTTACAAGTGCTTTTTTCCACAATTCAAGACCATTCTCACCTGATTTTTCGGCAACAGTATCAATAGCATCATAAAAAATTTTATATGAAGCATTTTTCTTACCTCTTTCCATCAAGTTGTTTACAAACTTCGTAACCAAAACATCATTAAATTTTGGGTCTGGAAGAATTATTCTTTTTTTTGGTGTTGATTTCCTCATTGTTTAAATGATTTAAAACCTTATATATTATTATAAAATATTATTAATTATTTAGCTGGAGTTTTTGCTTTTGGTTTTTTAGTTCCATATTTCGATCTCCTTTGATTTCTACCATCAACTCCTGAAGTATCAAGAGCCCCACGAATTATATGATACCTAACCCCTGGTAAATCTTTTACTCTGCCTCCTCTAATCATAACTATAGAGTGTTCTTGGAGATTATGACCTTCACCTGGTATATAAGTATTGACTTCTTTTCCATTTGTTAAACGAACTCTTGCTACTTTTCTCATAGCAGAATTTGGTTTTTTTGGAGTTGTTGTATAAACCCTAACACATACCCCACGTCTTTGTGGACAAGAATCTAATGCTGGTGATTTACTTTTGTCTGTTAATTTTGTACGCCCTTTGCGAACCAATTGTTGTATAGTAGGCATAATTATTGTTTTTTTATTAACTACTTAAATTAAAAAAATAAAAAAATCCCTTCATATTTTAGGGAGTGCAAAGGTAAAACTTAATTTCATAATACCAATAAGTTATTAAAAAAAAATGCATTTTTTTTTAATAATTTTTTAAAAGCATTGATTTTAAACAAGTTTTTTGAATTTATAAAATGCAAAATATACTGCAACAAAAAAAACACCTATACCTGAACAAACGAGAGCAACAATAGGATTGAAAGTAAACCAAAGAAAACCAGTTATACTACTTGCAAATAGGGTAAATAAGCTTGCAAAACTTGTATAAAAACCTATTGCTGTTGCTGTATCTTCTTTAGCACAAATATTACTTATCCATGCCTTGGAGATTCCTTCTGTTGACGCAGCATAAACCGCATAAAGAGTAAATAAAATCAAAAATACCCAAATATTATCCACAAAACCAAAGGAAATATATACTATTGAAAAAACAAACAATCCAGCAATAAGAACTTTTTTCATTCCGATTTTATCAGCCACTATTCCTATAGGAAATGAAATTAGAGCATATACAAGATTATAAAAAATGTAAACCGCTATCATTGCAGTATCTGATAAGCCATTATTTTTCAATGCAAGTAATAGAAAAACATCTGAACTATTAAATAAAGTAAACGCAAGCAATCCTATTATTAGTTGCTTATATAACCTATTGGATTTTTTCCAATAATTAATAAAAGAAAAGAAACCTAATTGATTTACTTTAAGTTTAGGGGGATTTATTTTTTCCTTAATTAAAAAAGTGATACTTATAGCAATTAGACCTGGAATAAATGCAATAATAAAAAGCAATCTATAGCAACCTGGGTAAAAGTATAGAAAAATCAAGGCAGCTAAAGGACCGATAGCCGCACCTATAGTATCCAATGAACGATGAAATCCAAATACTTTTGCTTTATTTTCTTTAGTTGATTCATCACTAAGTATAGCATCTCTTGCACCTGTACGAATGCCTTTTCCCAAACGATCTATTGTTCTTGCAAAAAATATCCATACCGGAAAAACAAATATTGCCATCATCGGTTTAGAAATTGCACTTAACAAATAACCCCATTGAACAAATGGAAGTCGTCTGCCCTTTGCGTCCGATAATTTACCAAAATACCCTTTGCTAAGACCCGCTGTTGCTTCAGCAATTCCCTCGAGAATACCTATAAGCAAAACTGAAAATCCAATTGATTTCAAAAAAATCGGCATTACGGGATAAAGCATTTCGCTTGCAACATCAGTAAATAAACTTACAAGTGAAATAAGTAATATTGTTTTTGTTATTATTCTTTTCTTCATTTAAAATTATAAAAGTGCAAAGATAATCTTCTGGAAATTTTAACTCCAATAATATTATTGTATTAAATTTATTTTTGATTTGGCATAATAATTGGTTTCATAAAATCAAAGAAAAAATAAAAGGAGGACATACTATGAAAAAGTTAATTTTTACACTTTTGTTAGGACTTAGTTTAATAAATGCAAAAGCATATTATTATAGCAATTCCAATCTAAATCTTAAGTTATTTGATAACACTATGTTTACTGTACAGTTTGACGACTGCATTTATGAAGAATTTTTATCAGAATTTAATATTAATGATATTGAATCTGGTAATCATTATCTCAAAGTAATTAAAAGTGGACCATTGTTATATGGGGGTTATTCTCAACAGTTGGTTGTTTTTGATGGTTACATTTATATAAAACCAGGAAAGCAGTTATTTGCAATAATTGATAAATACAATCGTTTTAAGGTAATTAAACAATATCCTCTAAATAACAATTATGGTAATAATAATAATAATAATAATTACCCTCCTAGCAATTATAACTATGCCATGAGTGATTATGATTTTGTTCAACTGAAACAGGTAATATCAAATGCAAGCTTTGAGAGCTCTAAAATAAAAATTGCAGAACAGGCCATTGCAGGGAATTATTTCTATGCTGAACAGGTAGCTGATCTGATGAGTCTGTTCACTTTTGAATCAAGTAAAATAGAAATTGCTAAGCTTGCGTATCAACATACTCTCAACAAAGGCAAATATTATATTGTAAACAATGCTTTTACTTTTGAGAGCAGTATTGATGAATTGAATGTTTATATTCTGGCTCATTAATACTTTATTTAAAAAAGGAAAACCGGACGATGTCCGGTTTTTTGTTTTAAGAGCTAATACTTTTCTTTTTGTCAATAAACTTCCATATATAATATATAGGTATTCCTATTACAATTATTCCTAAACCCCATCGTGTATATTCAGGTTGATATATGAGTAAATCAATTATTATAAATAATGCCAGAATAATATAAATAGCTGGCAATATAGGATATCCAAAAGCTTTATATGGTCTTTCAACATCTGGTCTTTTCTTTCTTAAAACAAATACTCCTAAAATAGTTAAAACATAAAATAAAAGAACAGCAATAACAACATAATTAAGTAAATCATTATATTTCCCAGAAAGACAAAGTACCGAAGCCCAAATACATTGCAAAAATAAACCAACTGCAGGAACACCTTTGCCATTTAATCTTCCAACAGCCTTAAAAAAAAGTTTATCATTTGCCATGGTATGATATACTCTGGCTCCTGCAAGAATAAGTCCATTGTTACATCCAAAAGTAGATATAATAATAAATACAGCCATAATTAATGCAGCGCTGTTTCCAAAGATATTGCTCATCACAGCAGTCCCAAGACGATCATCAGCAGCAAATTGCATACCACGTTCCACAACAGTTGCCCCTTCGTATGTACCTCTGAGAGGAAGAACCTGCAAATAAACAATATTGAAAAGTATATAAATAATTGTTACAATTAAAGTTCCTAAGAAAAGACTCAGAGGGATGTTTCGTTTGGGGTTAATGACTTCTCCTGCAGTGAAAGTAATATTGTTCCATGCATCAGAAGAGAAGATACTACCAACCATAGCAGTACCCAAAGCTGCAATAAGAGCAAATCCAGTTAACATGTTTAGGGAAGTTCCATTTTTGCTCACCTGCATAGCATCCCAAAAAATGCTTTTGTTAAAGTTTAATGCATTGGAATTGGCTGCAAAAAATAATCCTATTATAAGAAAAACGATTACAACTACAACTTTTGTTAAAGTAAAACTATTTTGAACGATTTTTCCTGCTTTAATTCCTCTTGAATTGAGCCATGTTAGAAAAACAATAGAAGAAATGGCGAGTATCTGGACAGTATTAAATTTAATAAAGCCCAGATCGAGCCAAACATTTTTCTCTGCAAACCAGGGAAACAAAACACCCATAAATTTAGCAAAAGCCATTGCAACTGCAGCTATAGTTCCTGTTTGAATAACAGTAAATAAAGTCCAGCCATAGAGAAAACCACTCATAGGGTTATAAGCTTCGCGGAGATAAACATATTGACCACCTGCTTTTGGCATCATCGCAGCAAGTTCGCCATAGCTTAATGCAGCAATAATGGTAAGAAATCCAGTAATGATCCAGGCAGCTAATAACCAACCAGGCGAACCGAGATTACGTGACATTTCTGCACTCACAATGAATATACCAGATCCTATCATTGAACCAATGACAATGGATGTAGAATCTAAAAGCTTGAGGCTTTTGCGAAACTCTTGTGGGTTTTCTGTCATATTAAATTGTTGATTAAATGATTATTTATCTTTTAATTTACTTTTACGGATACTATAAGTAAAATAAATTACCATTCCTATTGCCATCCATATAATAAGCCTTGACCAATTAGCCCATCCAAGGCCAAATATCATTGCACCACAAACTAAAATTCCTAAAATTGGGACAACAGGAACCCAAGGAGTTTTAAACTGCCTTGGTATTTCAGGATTTGTTTTTCTCATTATCATAACACCAATACATACTAGAACAAATGCAAACAAGGTACCTATGCTAGTCATATCTCCAACAATATCCTGTGGAACAAAAGAAGCAAATATTCCAACAAAAACAAAAAAGAGCATATTAGATTTGTATGGAGTTCTGAATTTTGGATGTATATCAGAGAAGAGTTTTGGAACTAGCCCATCTCTACTCATTGAATAGAAAACACGCGATTGCCCATAAAGCATAACAAGAATCACAGATGAAAAACCAGCAAGAATAGCAACTGTTACAAGTTTACCAAGCCAACCATAACCAACCATGTATGTTTGAATAGCATATGTAACGGATGCCTCTTTTCCTGCATGTCTAAAGTCATCAAGACTAGCAACACCAGTCAAAACATAGGCAAACAGAATATATAAAACAGTGCATATAGCGAGTGACCCTAGTATTCCGATGGGTAATGCTCTTTTTGGATTTTTAGTCTCTTGAGCTGCAGTAGATACTGCATCAAAACCGATAAATGCAAAGAAAACGACACCAGCAGCACCTAAAATCCCGAGTATTCCACCAAAGTTGTGCGAAACACCTTGACTATCCACATAAATACTGGATTCTGGAATAAAAGGAGTATGATTTACAGGATTAATAAAAGACCATCCAAATATTATAAATAGAATTACAATAGCCACCTTGGTGAGAACAATAATACCATTCACTAATGAAGATTCTTTAGCTCCTTTTATTAAAAGAAGAGATAATAAAAAGACAATAAATAAAGCTGGAATATTCATAACGCCATGTGTTCCTAATGTGCTAACTTCAAAAGGAGAGTGACAAAACTCATAAGGTATATGCCAGTCGAAATAGCTTAAAAGTTTATTTAGATATTCGCTCCATGCAATACTAACAGTTGCTGCACCTAAAGCATACTCCAACACCAAATCCCAACCGATAATCCAAGCCATCATTTCTCCCATTGTTGCATAAGAATAGGTATATGCACTTCCAGAAATAGGGATCATAGAAGCAAATTCTGCATAACATAAACCTGCAAGTGCACAACCTATTCCGGCAATAATAAATCCGATTGTTACTGCTGATCCAGCATTATTTGCAGCAGCGGCAGCTGTTCTGACAAACAACCCAGCACCAATAATAGCTCCAATACCTAAAGCAATTAGACTAATAGCCGTTAATGATCTTTTCAGCCCCTTGCCGTCATCAGCAGTTTCGGCAATTAATAAATGAATTGACTTTTTTCTAAATAAACGATTTCCCATATTCTTTAGTTATTAATGGATATTTTATTAAAATACACAACAATAATAATAAAAAAATTAATATTTCAACAATTTATTTATTAAGGATATAAAATTTAAAATCCTGAATATTTATGCTATCATATATACCGTGATAAATTGTTTTTACAGCTAAATTGTTAATAACCAGCGTAACATTTTTTAATAATTTGAAAAAACATAGGTTAATAATTAATCATAATTAAATAAAGAACAATGCTTTAATACATTTTTTTCTAAATATCTTAAACAGTAAGTGATTTTGAACTTTCAAGGATTTAAAAACATTAATATGATATAATTATTGTTAAGATTTTTTATAAAACTTCGTCTTTTGATAAAAAAAAATTAATTTTATAGAACTTAAAGATAAATAATTAACCAAACCTATCTGTTATGAGCCACGAACATAAAGACAAACACGCATCAAATGATAAAGAAAAGCTTGATAAAAAGGTATATGAACATGAGCTTGAAAAGCTTCAACAAGAATTAGTGAAATTACTCGAATGGATTAAGTTTAAAAAGCTTAAAGTTGTGGTAATATTTGAAGGTCGAGATGCCGCTGGAAAAGGTAGCGTTATAAAAAGAATAACTGAGTATCTGAATCCTCGTTTTTGTAGGGTTGTTGCTTTGGGTGTGCCAACTGAAAAGGAAAAGACGCAATGGTATTTCCAGAGATATGTTGCCAATTTACCAGCTGGTGGTGAAATGGTTCTGCTCGACAGGAGTTGGTATAATAGGGCTGGTGTAGAACACGTAATGGGTTTTTGCACACCGGAAGAATATGAAGAATTTTTGCGTTCGTGCCCCGAGTTTGAGCGTATGCTTATACGGTCTGGAATAATTCTGATAAAATACTGGTTTTCGGTGAGTGATGAAGAGCAGGAAAAACGTTTTCAGGAGCGTTTG
Organism: Marinifilum sp.; assembly: GCA_020718065.1. GTDB lineage: Bacteria > Bacteroidota > Bacteroidia > Bacteroidales > CG2-30-32-10 > CG2-30-32-10. The sequence goes on from DYDE01000005.1 coordinate 29,182, forward strand.
ACAAATCCGGCGAAGAGATGGAAGATAAGTGCAATGGATGTGGAAAGCCGTTCGCATTGGGTGGAGTATTCTAAGGCAAAGGATGCTATGTTTCAGCATACGGATATAAAACAAGCCCCCTGGTATGTGGTGAATGCTGATGATAAGATGCGTGCCCGCCTAAATTGTATGCATCATTTGTTAAGTCTTATTCCTTATAAGGAAGTGATACCGGAAAAAATCACTCTTCCACCTAAGCAATGCGATATGAGTTATATAAGACCGCCTGTAAGTGATCAGACATTTGTGCCGGAAGTTTTTTGATTGAAAAGAAATACACAGTAATAAAAAATTAGGAATTAGAATTGAAAATCTATTGATTTTCGACAATAACAAGCTGATAAATAAATAACTATGTAATTTTCGGGGATGCGTCAGACTGCTTCGGGGACGCGTCAGAATGTGTCGGGGATGACTCAGAATGTGTCGGGGATGGATCAGAATGTTTCGGGGACGGGTCAGAATGTATCGGGGATGGGTCAGAATGTTTCGGGGATGATTCAGAATGTGTCGGGGATGGGTCAGATTGTGTCGGGGATGCTTCAGAATGTGTCGGGGATGGATCAGAATGTTTCGGGGACGGGTCAGAATGTATCGGGGATGGGTCAGAATGTTTCGGGGATGATTCAGAATGTGTCGGGGATGGGTCAGATTGTGTCGGGAATGCTTCAGATTGTGTCGGGGATGCTTCAGATTGTGTCGGGGATGGGTCAGGTTGTTTCGGGGATGGGTCAGATTGAGACAGATACGACTCAGGTTGACAAGGGGACGGGTCGGAATGTATTGGAAGCGAGTTAGATTGTTATGGGAATAGGTTTATATATGACAAGATAATACTTAGTACTGATACTGAGCGAATAGAGGAACTTTGGAATGGAATACTGATGACGCTGATTTATTAAGATTTTTATGATTTTGCCACCAAAGCACAATAACACCAAATTTCTCCAAATTCGATCTGAGACTCGTGCGGTTGCAGGGGAAAACTGTGGAATGGAACGCTGATGACGCTGATTTATTAAGATTTTAATGATTTTGCCACCAAAGCACAAAAACACCAAATTTCTCCAAATTCGATCTAAGACTCGTGCGGTTGCAAGGGAAAACTGTGGAATGGAACGCTGATGACGCTGATTTATTAAGATTTTAATGATTTTGCCACCAAAGCACAAAAACACCAAATTTCTCTAAAATTCGATCTGAGAAAATTTTATTTTATACTCTAAGACATAGCATATTACCATATTACTACGGTGGAAGAACTGTAGTCAAACTTGCTTTTTTCTTTTTTAATTAGACTTTGGTGAAAGGAGGTGCTTTTAAAATCAGGCAAAGTCTGATATGATATATTCGACTTAGGCAAAGCTCAATCCGAAAGGGGCTCCATAGCTTTGTCAAATTTATAAATCATTTTGTTACTTACCACACGAGAGGACTCGTGCGGTAGCAGAGAGAGGACTCGTGCGGTAGCAGTGAATAATTTTCTTTAACTTTTTGGCATTGCCCCAAAAAGTTACAAAAAAGTCTAGACAAAACAATCTCTCTCGCTCTCTGCCATATTGCAAAAATTCTAAACAAAGCATGATAAACTTCTTTGTAAGAATTTTATGCAATATGGCATTCACGCTGGCAAGGCTTCGTGTTTTGTCTTGGCCTTCGCTGCAAGGTGATGTGATTATGAGGCAGGGATAACAGGCATTGGGTGCTGTCGAAAACTGTAATCATCAATAACAATGCGTACAAACTGGCGACAGATGGGTAGTCTTTTCATAATATCGCCACCTACGGGGCTTATTTTTGATTTTTTTTGTTTTATCTACCATAATGTCACCTCTACGAGGTTAATAAACTAGCATTAATTATTAGTTGCAACTCCGCTTGGTGATGTGTTTATGAGGCAGGGATAATAGGCATTGGTTGTTATCATAGACTTCAACTATCACGGATACATACCACACGAGAGGACTCGTTCGGTAGCAGGGATATATTCGACTTAGGCATAACCTAAGCCGAACAGGGGCGGAACGGGGAATAATTTTTTTATTAACTTTTTGGCATTGCCCCAAAAAGTTACAAAAAGGTCTAGACAAAACAATTCCCTGCCCGCTCTCAGAAAAGCCAAGCACATTTACGAAAAGTAGTGCTTAATAAAATATGTATTTTTTGGGTATTTAATTGTTTTTTTTATTAAGCAAAGGCAAGCCCCTTTTCGAATGTGCTAAGCTTTTCTGATTCACGCATGGGCTGCTCCGTGTTTTATTCGCAGATTTTTTGTTTTATAATGAGCTCATGAATGCTTTGCATTTGTCATGGCCTGCGCTGCAAGGTGATGTGTTTATGAGGCAGGGGTAATAAGCATTGATTGTTATTGAAGGCTTCAATCATCATTGATACAGATACCACACGAGAGGTTACTCGTTCGTTAGCGAGGATAATAGGCGCTACTTAGCTGGGAGACAAAGAGTAAAATAATCAGTGGATTAGAAAAGCAGTTAGTGCTTTTGAAATAGAAGATACGAGGTATAGCCTCGACTCAACACTTGTAACAAAAGAAAGTTCCGGCTTATACATATGCCAGAACTTTCATATTAAGCGGAAATCAAATACGTATTTGAAATCTTTTACATAATCACAATTTTTTCAATAACAGTTTCTGTATTTGATTTAATTTTCACAAAGTAAATTCCTTTGGGTTCCTTGCTTAAATCAATAGAAGTTTTGTTATTATTTATCTTTTTGATAGAATAAATGTTTTGTCCATTAATATTATAAACTTCAATCCATTGCAAATCATTCGCTTCTATGGTAAAATTGCCCTCAGTCGGATTAGGATAAACCATATATGACTTATTTACACTATTGCTTTCAATACCTGATGGAGTCATGTTTTTATTACAAGTTTTAATGAATTCATATGCTCCCATATCGTAATAACATCCTTTTGGTCTTGTTGTGTCAGCATAATCATTTGTAACACATGCCAGACTTGTCCCCCTGTCTATACAAGGACTTGTCGTTTGCAAATTAAAGTTTCCACCAGCAGCATTTACGAAAAGTGGATTTGATGCCATATTACCTCCACCTTCGGGTATTGGAAATCCATTGTTATAAAAATCACAAAAACTATAAGCAAAATTTAATGATTCTAAGCCAAATTTCAAATTTGTTACATCTGAAATAATACAATTGATCATTTCATTATTGGCATTTTCTTTTCCAGTATGAAATAAATAATTGGCTTTATAGAAGGTACAATTTACAAATATATTGCTGTCTACAGGAGAAATTATAGGGTTATAAGGAGGATTTGTATAAAAAGATAAATAAAAATCTATTGCAGTGTCAGAATTTATAAAAATGCAATTTATAAATTTATTATGTCTTCCGGCATATTGAGCTTCTCCATCTTCCATTCCATCTAGAAATCTTATTGCTGCGCTACAGTCAGTTGATGTGCAATTTTTAAAGAGATTATTACTTGCACCATTGCTAATTCTAAATCCAACTCCGTCCCCTCCTGAACTTACTTTTCCATCGGATATGCAATTTATAAATGTGTTATTTTTTGCCCCTCTGTGATTTACATAAAATCCACCTCCTCTAATATTAACTGCCTTACAATTAATTATTGTATTGCCTTGATAATAGCCTTTAACGCCAATTCCATGACCAGGATGAAGCAAATTACCAATACGTTCAATATAACATCCGGAAATAGTATTATTATCCCCAGCTACTACTATATAATAATCTGTAGAAGCTCCCTGGGTAGTGCCATTTTCATTACAATATACTCTAGAGTTATTGACATTGTTATGATTACCATAAATTGATAATGCTTCTGCACAGGAATTTATCACTATACAATTTTTTATGGTATTATAATTTGCAAATGATCCTATAAGAATACCTTTACCTGAATATGAAGATGCAGGGTCTCCGGTATTCAAAGTTAGAATGTTATTTAAAGTAAGATGATTAGCTCCCCATGCATACAAGCCTGCTCTATAATTGGTAATTTGAAAGTTTTTTACAATAACGTATTCACTTGAATGCAGTTTAATACCTGTTTTGCTTGTTCTGTTACCTCCATTTAAAAGCGGTAGAAGATTTGCATCTAAAGATGGAATAATATCATTATCCAATGATGATTTATATGATACATACAGATTTGGAGCATCCCCGGGAGTTAGCTTATATCCGATAAAACTAATAGGAGTGCCTGCAGGACATGCTTTCGAAAGAACAATGGAATCATTTCCATAATTACCGGCTTTAACATATACAATATCTCCAGCATTAACATGATTTGCTGCATAAGCTAATGTTTTCCATGGGGTAGAAAGTGAGGTTCCATTGTTACTATTGCTACCCGTTGTTGCTACATAATAGGTAGTTGACCACGCATTACCTATTATCACTAAATTCATGCTCAATAGAAGCAAAAATTGTTTTAATATTTTATTTTTCATTTTTTCTAATTTTAAAGTTTTTAATTTATTTATTCGATTTATTCAATAAAAATGGATGATAGGCTCAACTGATTTTAATTTAAAAATCAGCCATATCCTTTCTTTTTATTGACAAGGTAATGGAGTAGTATTTACTTTAATTACCTTATTGGTAGAAGCAGTCCCAAACCAATTAACAGTTTCCTGCACCATTTTCCATTGAAAATTATAAGTGCCACTTGTAGTAGGAGCTTTTACAGTGAAATAGAAAGTAACAGATTCACCTGGTTCAACAGGACTTTTTGGCAAATTAACTCGATGAATACCCCAAATTAAATTATTTTCTGGATTTTGTGATCCAAGTTTAAATGGAGTACTTCCTCCGGATATCCAGGTGGAGGTGCCAGTGTTTTTAAAAGTCATAAAAACTGTAAAATCCTGACCTGGATCCACCTTTGATGGTGCACTCATTCTTACAAAAGAAGCATTATTAACTAAAGTTGGTGCTGTAACTGTAATTACTTTATTTTCTGTGTGTTCCCCAAACCATTCAATTAATTCCTGTACCATTCTCCACTGAAAGTTGTAGATGCCAGGAGTTGAAGGTGCTATACATTCAAAATTAAAAGTCGCATTTTCCCCTGGATTTATGGGCGAAGATTGAAGTTCATCTCTTATTGTTGCCCATAGATTCCAAGGATCATTCAGGGTGCCGAGTCTGTGAGGATTACTTCCACCGGTAACCCAAGGTTTTGTGCCGTTGTTCTTAAATATAACTTTTGCCTGAAATGTTTGTCCTGCCACAACAGAAGATGGGGCTGTCAACGAAATAAATTGGGCATTGTTTTGCTGAGGAACAACTGTAATTACCTTGTTTGCAGATGACTCTCCAAACCATTCAATTAATTCCTGCACCATTCTCCATTTAAAATTATAGTTACCAGGAGTTGAAGGTGCCACACAGTTGAATGTAAATGTTACACTCTGCCCCTGAATAATGGGTGTCGATGAAAGATCCACCCTGATTGTTGCCCACAAATTCCAGGGATCATTTTCTGTACCAAGTCTGTAAGGATTTGCACCACTACTTGTCCATGCTGTTGTCCCCGTATTCATAAATGTAATTACTGTCTGAAAAGTTTCACCAACAACTACCTGGCTGGGTACTGCTATTGAAACAAAATGTGAATTGTTTTGTGCACCCACAAATGCAGTGCTTAAACCTAAAAAAACTGAGAGCAAAAGAAGTCGCTTCAGCAAAATTGAAAATCTTGTTTTTAATGTTTTCATGTTTATTTTGATTTAATTAATGCTTACTCTTTAATGGGTTTTCGGCATCCCCCTTTTTTAATTTATAATAAAATTGAAATGATAAAAATTATTAAAAAAACTAAATTAAATGAAGAGACAAATAGATACTTTATATAATTTTATTTAAACTTTAAAAACACAAATAATTAACATGGCAATTGTTTTTGGCACTATACAGTAAACATCAACAATAAACACAAAACCCGATACAGCAAAAATGCAGCTTATTTTAAATAATGGATTAGTAAAACCGGGATTTGATATCAACCCTCTTCGGCTATGAGGCTGTGGCCCTTTGGGTTGAGGCTGTGCCACCTCTCCACTATCCTGTTGACTTACCTGCACTCTTATTTTATTTTAAACCACAAGCTGGCGCTCTTTTTTAGTGATCGTTGCACAACTTCAGAATCAATTTTTTTTCTAGAAAGAGAACCCTGCTATGCGGCATGAAAATTATTAACAACATTGGTGGACAGCCAAAACCGAACGTAGTTAGAAAAACTAATTGATCACAATTTTCTTATTTACCTTTTCATTTTGCATATATATAATTAAATTATAAACTCCTGCTTTTAATCCAGTAGTTTTAATAATTACTTTAGATTCATTGGTATTAGTGTCATAAACAACTTTCCCTAAAAGGTCACAAATACTGATATGAAGAATTGGAAAGCTTCCAGTAATAGTCAATAATCCTTCAGAAGGATTCGGAAATAAAGAGATATTGGCAGGTGATAACTTCTCAATCCCACCATTTCCTACTCTAATATATGATAATTTAATCTCAGAGCTGTTTCCCCAAGTGTTAATAATATTTAAGGTAACATCATAAGTACCAACAATATTATAAGTTACAATAGGATTGGAGGAATTGGATGTACCAGGTGTACCTCCTGGAAAAGTCCAGTTGTATGTGGATGTTGAATGACCACCTGATATTATTGAAAAAAGAACCTGTTCTCCCTGGTCAACAGCTGTGTCATTGGCTGTAAAATTTGTTTTAGCAAGTTTACTTGTGAATTTATACATACCATCATTATTTGGATTATTGTTCCAACTACCAGCAAAAGCAACAGAATCATTTAACCATTTAATAGCAAGAAAATGTTTATTGTCTGTGGAAGGCATTTTTTGCCATGTATGTCCACCATCAAAGGAATAAGTTACTCCAGAATTAGTATGTTTAATATTATCCGAAGTTTCTTCTGAATGATTAATATTCTGTCTATCATTTATCATAGATGCATTGTGTCCTGTAGATACATATGTGTTGGGAGAACCAGGAATAGCTGCAAGTGCAAAAAGATTTATAGGGCCGGTACTGTTCACTAAAGTCCAAGTATTACCGCCATCCGAAGTTTCATGAACATTCATAGTAGTTGCTGTAGAAGTTGCAAAACCGATTAATCCATGATTTTCATCATGAAAGGCAATATTTTTAAACCAACAATTTGGGGGAATTGTAATTCCAGTTGGTTTTCTAATCCAATGGTATCCTCTGTCCGTTGAAATATACAAACTAGATGTAGAAGTAATAAAACAAAACATGCTATCACCAACTGTTTCAAAAGCACGAACAAATCCAATTTCTCCGCCTGTTTGAATCGTATCATTAATATTTATTTGAGGAATCCGATTCCAAGCAGTTCCACCGTTTGAAGTAGTATAAATTTCAAAATAACCATTTCTGGTATTCCCATAAAAAACACCTTCGTTTGCGTTCCAAAAATGCAAACCATTAACATATGTGGATGAATTATTTTCTACAAAAAATTGTTGAACCCATGTTGCTCCACCATCTGTAGTTTTATATATACCACATACGCTATCCTGGGCTCCATAAGAATGGTAAATACCTGCCCAAGCAATATTTTCATCAAAAGCAGAAATATTTGCTATATCATATATAGCTGTTCCAGAAATGACCTGACCTACTGTCCATTTTGCTCCTCCATTGGTAGTTCGAGAAAACTCATTAGATATATAAGGAGCATTTAATCCATCTCTGGCACTAATCCATGCAATATCTTTACTTACTACACTTATATAGAAAGCTCCAGTAGATTCATTTGGGAAACCTGATACCTGCATTAACCACTGCGCATCAGTAAAAGAGGAAAACACAAGTATTAATCCTGAAAGTAATAATAATTTTTTCATAGTTTTACAGATTTAAAAGTTATTTATCAAATGTAATTTCAGTAATTTGATTTGAATCTTATAAATCTTCAAGAGGTATAAAAAATCGTTAAATGGTCAATTATTTAGATATACTATGAGATGTTAATAATAAATCAATCTAGTGCCATTTAGATTTTTTTAAGTTTATAATATGAATACAAAATATATAAAACTCTCAAAAAAAAATTATTTGTCTGAAATTGGATCAAAAAAGAGAAGAAAATAACCATTTAGCGAAAATAAAAACCGTTTAAAGTAAAAACGGAATTTGTATATTAAATAAGTATTATTTTTGAGTTTGAAATAAAAATGTAAAACATTGTGTAAGTTTAGTTTGGTAAATTATGTTAAGTGAAATTTATAATAAAAGGACAAATTTTTGGATTTACCAAATTCTGGGGTGGATTGGATTTTATATAATGGTAACAACGAGAGAAACCTTACAGATAATACAGGATAAGTCGAATTTAAGCAACATAATTGAGGAATCTCTTTCATACATAATTTATGTCCTTTTGGGATTTTTATTTACTATATTACTCAGATACATTTATCAATGGTTCTATCGAAAACAAAATCAAATAATCAAAACTACTGGTTTTATTATACTTATGACCTTTTTAGTTACCTTAATTCATACAGTTTTGGTTAATTATATTTATTCTTTACTAATAAAACCGATTAACACACCTAATTTAATATTTCTTTTAATTCATATTATTTGGAATTTGCCTGTTTATTTTGGGTGGAGCATTCTATATTTCGGTATTAAATACTGGAATCAATCGGTTTTTGAGAAGGAAAAATCAGAAAAAGCAATTTTTTTAGCTCAAACCGCACAATTACAAATGCTGCGATATCAATTGAATCCACACTTTCTGTTCAATTCACTAAATTCTATTACCGCATTGATCGATGAAGATAAAAAGACTTCAAAGGATATGATAGCTGAACTGGCGGATTTTTTGCGTTACTCATTAATTAGCAAGAACTATACTGATATTCCTTTGGAAGAAGAACTTAAGGCAATTAGACTTTATTTTTCGATAGAAAAGAAAAGATTTGAAGAAAAGCTGGAAGTTGAATATGAGATCGCTCCTGAAGCAGAAAAGTTTCCAGTGTTAAGCTTGCTGTTGAATCCAATTGTCGAAAATGCGATCAAATATGGTATGCTCACCAGCGTTTTGCCATTGAGAATTGCCATCATTGCTAAGATTGTAAATCAACATCTGATATTGCAAGTTACAAATACCGGTAAATGGATTGACTCTGTCAAAAATGATAATAATAATGGGACCAGAACTGGTTTAGAAAACATTAAATTACGACTTCTTAACGCCTATTCTGACAAAGCATCATTTCATATTGGACAGATTGATGATAAAGTAATTGCTACAATTGAAATACATGGAAAATCATAAATATACTGCCATCATAGTTGATGATGAGCGCTTAGCAAGAAACGCCTTAAAAACATTATTGGAAGAAATTGATGAAATTGAATTGACAGGAGAGGCTGATAGTGTGTCTAATGCCATATCATTGATTGCTAAAGTGAAGCCAGATATTATCTTTCTTGACATTCAAATGCCTGGAGAATCTGGTTTTGATCTGATTGAAAAAATTTCAACAAATATTAAAATCATATTTGTTACTGCTTTTGATGAATTTGCATTGAGGGCATTTGAAGTTAACGCCATTGATTACTTGTTGAAGCCTGTTTCTGTTATACGTTTAAAAACCAGTATAGCCAGGCTATTCGAAGAAAATAGTATAGATGAAACAGCAAAAAAAAAGTTAGTTGCAGGCGATCGCTTATTTCTTCTCTTTAATAACAATTATCTTTTTCTTAAAATTGAAAATATTTTACACATTAGTTCTTCTGGAGATTATTCAGAGCTTCATCTGATTGATGGGAAAAAGGGTTTAACAAATAAATCAATGCAAGAATGGGAAGCAAGGCTTCCTATAAATACCTTCTGCCGTATACACCGCTGTACTATCATTAATATGGATTACGTAGTAAAGGTGGATGAATGGTTTAATAATGCTTTTCGAATTCATATGAAGGGAATAGAAGAACCTTTTATAATGAGCAGGCGATTTTCATCAGTAATCCGAAACAGGTTCAATTGAAAAATCATTAATCGAATCAGTTAGCATAATACATTTAATTCCCTTGTTATTATTCCACTTAAAATAACAAGGGTTTATTAAATAATATCATATATAAACGCAGGTGCTTTATTGCATCTGGGATCAGGAAAATCCCAATTTTCATCTCCATACACTTTTAACACATCAGCCCAACATTTGTTAGGATATTTATTACAACATTCATCAAGTATTTCGCAATTTTTACATGCACTTTCTTCCCGAAAATCATCTTTTGTTAAATTGACCCATTTTAATGAAGCTGGAGAATTCCATACTTCCTCAATAGAATTGTTAAGAATATTTCCAATAATAAATTTTTGTTTCCAATACATTTGCTCGCAAATAGTAACATTGCCATCAGGAAGAACATACATATGCGAACGATTTGCCGAACAAACAGCTCCCGGAAATGATTTACTTCCTTTTTCAGCTGTAAAATAACCTCGGTCCAAATGAGATTTATCTATATCAATCCTTAATTTTTGCAATTTATTAAGTTCATCTATATTCTTAAGAGCTTCTTCACGTTCTTGTTTTTGAAGTTTTATCTTTTCAAAATCATTAGTACTATATAGGGATTTAAATGCAATTCTAACTTGCCAGCATTTAATTTTTTTTAATGATGATAGATAGTTGAGCATTTCCAATAATTCATTTTTATCAGCATTTAATCTAGTTAAAATAGAAATAACATGATATGAGATTCCATATTCATCCATCGTTTCTAATGTTTTCTTCATATTTGCAGCATAGTTTCCAGAGACACCAAGAATTTCATACAGCTTTTGTGGAGAAAGAGAATCAAAGGAAAATTGAAAAGTTAGATTTGTAAATTGTGTCAATTTAATGATATCCTCTTTCTTAATAGGGATTTTGGTCGAAATAAATATTTTTTCATATCCATGTTTGTAAAGCTCTTTTAAAAGATCGTACCATCTGTCATAGAGGAAAAACTCTCCACCACCGATTTGTATTTCTTTTAATTTTATTTTTTTTGATTCTACAATTAAATCTATAATACGATCAAAAGGAATGGTGCACGAAAAATCATTATTTTTGTCAGCATAGCAATAAATACAATTTGTTACACAGCGATTGGTTACCATAATGGTTATGGAAGAAGGGCATTTCATTAACCTGGCCGATTCAAAATCTAATTCTGAATAAGTAAAATCTTCGGGAGTATAAGTATAGTTGATTTTAAGCTGTTTTTTGTATTTAATGACGATCTGTTTAGGGAACCTAAAGGTAGCTCCATTATACTGCGTATATATGGTTTCTTTATTTTCGATAAAGGGATTAATAAGCGCAATAGTTTCTTTTTTATTTAAACTTAAAAATTCGGTTAAGTTCTCAACCGCCTTATCAATGGTTATAGGATTAGAAAAAAAAGACAAGATCATTGCCTGGGCCGGATGAATAAAAGATAACCATTCTTTGTTTGAATTTTCACATTGCGATTCGGAATTAGCAATAATTACACTTCTTTTAATATCATTTCTGAAGTTGTAGTCAGGATTAAGGATAAATTTTTCTGAGTTTGTCATAGGTATCGTATAATATTAAATACTAATTATATTTGTTATTAAAGTAAATTATGAAGCAATTCTTCTACCATGTTTTTCTAAGTAGAAGAATTGCATTTTAAACACTTACAAATATGAATACAATCATGTTTTTGTAACGACATATTGTAAATTTCTGTAAGTTTTTAGATAAATTTAATACCACTGAATAATTCTATGATTTCGGGTACAATCACCTCCACCAGCACCCCACATTCGTCCAGAACACACATTTCCTCCGCAAAAATTATTACTCAAGCCTCCGTCACAAGCTTGATGGGATATACATTCAGCTCCAGTGGTGCAGGTTCCAACATTATCACCGCACTCACCACCATTAATTTCATTTAATTGTTTGGCATTCATTAATTCGCCTAGATTTAACTTTTCATTAGTTAATTCACTTAATTTTTTTTTCATGATTATTTATAATTAATATTTTTGCTTACTCTTTATAGGATTTTCAGCTTTCTCCTATTGTTATTGCGCGCAAACAATATCTTTATAAATTCCATAGCGTTTTTATTTTTACAAAACTATTTAATAACTAAACTATAATAAAAGGGTTTTCTTCTAGTGGTTATTATATAGTTTTAAACGGTTACTTTTAAAGTTAAGCGGTTAATTATAATAAACTTATACTTAAAAAAAAAAACGAATATGATGTTTAAAGAATTTACTTTGTTTTTAATCTTTATAGAGAATTGTTTTTAATAATTTGTATTATAAATAAATAAAAATAGATAAAATCTATTTTGGCATAATTTTTGTTATTTTAAATTTATTGATTTTTTTTCAATTCGAGTAACTAAATATCATCATTCAACGTCATATACAAAAACAGAAATTTATAGATAGAACTTTAACTCTTTACTTAATTTTTTTATTTATAGCTATAGCTTATTATTAGGTAGGGGAAAAGTTCTTTGACGTACTGAATTGATTTAAAATAGGGATAGTTTGTTTAAGGACTGTATCTCTTTTTTAATTATTCGAGAGTAAATACCTGAACTTATTTAATTAAACATGTCTTAATGTTTTTAATGCATAACTTGTATAGTTTGCAGGGAGCATGTTTTGGAAATTTATTTTTCTGAAATGGCAAAATATATCGCCTTTACAGGGTTTATTTATACAACATTAAGACTTAAATATTAATTTCTAAAAAAAACAAAAATGTTACAAAAACAGAATAATTGGCTGAACATGGCAACAACTAGCTTATTGGTGCTGGACACAGAACCTCTAGTTGTAAATAGCATTGTGGAACTAGGGGAATCGGTAAGTGGTTTGAGAAGCTGTGTTAAAAGTATTCGTGCAACTGCAACTGAGCAGGTGCAGAATATAAAAGGTGTAGCTCAGGAAAAGCTACTAAATAAAACTAATCTGGCTCATTCTGCAGCTTTGGTAGCAGCAGGGCTTAAAACTTTTGCTCATAAAAACAAGATGTATGATCTTGAAACAAGGGTTAAGTGTAAAGAAAAATCATTGTTAAAGCTGAATGATAATATGTTGATAGAAAAGGCAGATTTTATTTTACAGAAAGTGAAAGAACATCAAACTGCATTAATGCCATATGGTATTGTAGTTGCTGACACTACAAACTTGTCGGATTATTTAACAATTTATTTAGAAAAATATAATAATCCAACTTTGGCTATTGAAAAACGCAAGTTCTATACTAAAAAACTTAGTGTTCAATTTTCGATATTATCGGATATACTTCGCAATGAAATTGATGAATTGATGATAATTATTGCTAATACGCATCCAGATCTGTATAAACTTTATAAAAATGCAAGGGTTATAATTGATCGCCATGGTAAGACTAAGGAGGATAAGGTGGTTGAAGGTATTGGTGATATTTCAACAACTGTTTGTGCTGCTTTTGATGGTAGTGTGATAGAAGGAGTTGAATTAGAATTAATAGACAGTAAGGATAAAGTAGTTTTAACTGTTGAAACAGATGAAATGGGAGTAGGTTATTTTGAAAAAGTTGTTGCAGGAACTTACAGGATAAGAGCAAAACAGGATACTTACATTGATAAATTGTCGGAAGAAATAATTGTTAATCCGGGTGATGAGCTTGAAATTGATATGATGCTTGAGGCTTTGATTGAATAATGAGAATAAATAATTATTGGATTGAGGAACCCTCTGTGGAAACAGGGGGTTTTTTATTGGCCTCTCCACTTCGGAAGAACGGGGGATGGAACGCTGATGACGCTGATTGATCTGATTTTCGTTGATATTTTCTCGCAAAGGCGCTAAGACGCATATCTTTAGAGTTGGAAGAACGGAGGATGGAACGTTGATGACGCTGATTTATTATGATTATTATGATTTTGCCACCAAAGCTCAAAAACACCAAATTTCTCCAAACTTTATCTATAATTAAGAAATTGAACGCTGATGACGCTGATTGAGCTGATTTTCGCTGATATTTTCTCGCAAAGGCGCTAAGACGCATATCTTTAGAGTCGGAAAAACGGAGGATGGAACGCTAATGACACCGATTTATTATGATTATTATGATTTTGCAACCAAAGCACAGAAGCAAGATATCTAAACTAAAGTTTTAATGAAGGCATGAGATTGACCTCTCCCCTAGCCCTTATCCAATTGGAGAGGGGAATTGCATTTGTGGTGATTATTGAGTTTCTAGAAATAAAGAAAGAGATAGATGCTATCGTTTGCAGACGATAAATATACCTTGAAAGATTTTGTTTTTATAGACCTCAATATTACGGATGCTTTGGAATGAATCGGAGATTTATCGGAGATGAATTTGACTGGAATTGGAACAATTAAAAAACGACCTCTGAAAAGGAGGTCGTTTTCTATAATATTCAAAAGTTATACTTTACAATGCTTTGGTAATCCAAATTAATAAAGCCACTTAGGCGCAAAGACATAAAGAGTTCACAAAGAAAGAAACAAAAAAATCGTATATTCTTGGTGTATTGTGGTCAATAAGTACTCTACAATTTCTTATATCATAACTTATTTAAATAAGGTTAAAATTAATAATTTTTGAAGTTTTCAATTAGTTTGCCACCATAGATACCATCTTCATCTGGTTGTTTTTCATAATTGAGCACGTTATTGTAATCACCTTTTTTGATTTTATTCATCCAACCTAAATCAGAAACTTCTCCATTAACATCAGAATTAATAAGTTCATAATTATTAGCGGCTTCATCACGACTACAGAAAACAAACTTTTTATTTGATTGACTTCCTACTCTATAGTAATGCCATATTTCGTAAGGGTATGATCCTTGATCAAAAGGAGCTTGCAGGATACTATTTGGTGGTCCATACTGAAGATATACTCTGCCCATATCGGTTAGATAACCTTTTTGATATCCTGTGGAGAAACTAGCATTTACTTTTAGAACTTCCATGTGGTAAGTATTCCATGCTTGTTCGGGATTGGTGTAATTTCTATCCATCCAAAATTTTAATATATATTTCTGAAGTTTATCGATACTAACATCCTTTTGTGCTACCAAAGCATCTGCAAGTGCAACTTCGATCTGGGTTGAAATAGGATAAAGACATCTAACATATTCAATAAGAGAATCGCGGTTAATAATTTTTTCAACAAAGCTGTTTTTTACAGCCAATAATTCAAAATCGATTTTATTAATTAATTTAGGATTGCTGCGTTGAAAAAACATTTTATTTAAAGAAATCACTTTATTTTCTTTGTCTCTTATTTCAATCACTAAATTATAATTACCAGAAGGCAACTTATCTATTGGAATCTCTTGAAGAATAACATTAACTGGTTTGGTTGTTTGTGTTTTAACATTCCCTAAATCCTGGATTTCGGCTTTACTTTCAAATGCTTCTATATAAGATTTGGTTATATATTTTTCATTTACTCCAAATAATTTCTCAGTATTGTAAACTTCGGAATAAAATGTGATTTTATTTACAGATTCGGGGTAGAAATTAATAACCATAGGAGATAAATCGTAGCCACTTTTAGAAAAAACAGTTGGAGTGGTAGTTGCTTTATAGGTCTCTATGGGTTGAATACCTGAAAGTAAAATCTTATCTGTAGGAAAATCGATATAAATAGAATCTTTTCCCTTCATGGTTTTATTTAATGAGTTTTTATCAGTAATTTCAATTTCGAGCCCATACGCTCCATTGGGAAGGGCAAAACGATGCTGGTCAATAAAATTAGTAATGCTTAAGGTATCGTCTTGTTCGGGAATATTAACTATATACTTGTCAAAAGCTTTAATAGTTTTATTTTGCGAAAAGATTAAAGTAACTTCAATGTTAGAAGTAAATTTGTTTTTTTCGTTTTTAACAAAATGAATGCTTTTGCCAGCAATAGCAAGATAGGTTTCGATATACGGTCCATCTTTAGGAGAATAAAAAGAAACATACGAAATGTATGTTTGAAGCTTTTTAGCAAAGGTTTGATTGGAAAAACCAGCTATAAAAAGCGACATAATAATAAATGTACGAATTGTTTTCATGATTTTTAATTGTTAAGTTCAATAAAAAGTTTTTTTTCTAAAGATAAAAAAAAAAGGGATTGTTTTTTGAAAAATTTATAAACGGTATCCTAAATTAATTAAACGGTAAAATTGAAGCAAAATTAGTTAATTCAAATTTAATAAATGTAGTTTATTATGGTCAAAAAGCGAAGCTAAATAAAAGAATGATTTCTTAATTAATATTTTTTTTGTAGGTTTGCTTAGTTTTACTACAAAATATAATACTGGATAATGATCAGATTCATTATAAAACGACTTATATATGGCTTAGCGGTTATGCTTGGAGTAGTTACCCTTGTTTTTATTTTATTTAATGTGCTTCCTGGTGATCCAGCAAGAATGATGCTGGGACAGAGAGCAGATATGGCATCAGTTGAGGCTATAAACAAAGATTTAGGGAGAGACAAACCATTATTGACACAATATTTTAATTACTTAAACGATTTATCTCCTATTTCTGTCCATAATGTGAATGATAACGAAAGTTATTGGTATCTAAACCCTGAAAAATATAGCCCAAGTACTGTTCTTTTTAAAATATCGAAAGACAATGCAGTGGTTTTAAAATATCCATATATGCGCAGGTCTTACCAATCTAAACGTAATGTTACAGAAATACTTGCAAGTGCTTTTCCAGCAACAGCTCTACTTGCAATAACAGCTATGATTTTTGCTTTTGTGGTGGGGACAGGGTTAGGAACCTTAGCAGCTATATATAAAAACAGCATTTTTGATAGAATATCATTGGTTATATCTGTATTAGGTATGTCGGTACCATCTTTTTTTGCAGCAATAATTATAGCATGGGTATTTGCATTTGTTTTAGCAAATTATACAGGATTAAATATGTTTGGGAGTATGTACACCATTGATGATTTTGGAGATGGTGAATATATAGATTTGAAAAATTTAATTCTTCCAGCCATCACATTAGGCATAAGGCCATTGGCTGTTATTGTTCAATTGATGCGAAGTTCTATGATAGATGTATTGTCGCAAGATTATATCAGGACAGCAAGAGCAAAAGGATTAAGTTTTTACAAAGTAATTACCAGACATGCGTTTAAAAACGCCCTGAATCCTGTAATAACAGCAGCATCAGGTTGGCTTGCATCTCTTTTAGCAGGAGCAGTATTTATAGAATATGTATTTGACTGGAAAGGAATTGGGGTAGCGATGGTTGAAGCATTAGAAAAATATGATTTTCCTGTAGTAATGGGAGGAGTATTGTTTATTTCAATTATTTTAATAGTAATAAACATCCTGGTTGATATTTCTTATGCATTGATAGACCCTAGAGTGAAGTTGCAATAATTGGTTGACAAGTAGACAAGTTAACTTGTCTACTTGTCAACCCACAAAGGAAGTATCCATTTTCAACTATCTAATTAATAATAAAAATTACTTTTGGTTTGAAATTATGAAAATAAAGGAATATTTTAAACAGCCTTACCCTGCAAATGATAATGCATGGAAAAATATTGCATTTATAAGTGTTTTTATACCTGTTTTCCTTATTATGTTCCAACCTTTTGGAATGAGTTTATATGAAAATAAATACAAAGCATTAAAAATACTGGGTTATGGCGGTGTTACATTTGTAGTTGCAGCAATCAATCAAATACTTCTACAGTATATTTTTAAAAAGACATTTTCAGAAAGTAATTGGACAATAGGAAAAAACATGCTCGGTATGTTATATACTATTTTTACTATCGGTCTTGGCAATTATATTTATACCAGTCTGGTCTTTTCATTTCTTCAATTTGATATATCACAAATTGTTATCTTTCAAATAGTAACATTGATGGTTGCTGTAATTCCTGTAGGTTTAATCACAACTTTGCGCTATAATACTTTATTAGCAAAAAATCTTAAAATAGCAAGAGAGATAAACATACAATTACCAAATCAAAAATTGGTACCAGACATACGAATGATCCGTTTTTCTTCTGAAAATGAAAAAGATATTATTGAAATAGCTGCTAATGATTTTCTATATATTGAATCAAATGGTAATTATTTAGAAATAAATTACATTGAAGAAGGAAAACTAAAAACATCCTCAGTTCGTAGTACCCTAAAAAGAGCTGAAGCATCTATGTCTGTTTCCACATCTATTGTGAAATGTCATCGGGCATTTTATGTAAATATCAATAAAATTAAAAAGGTTAATGGAAATTCCCAAGGTTATAAACTTTGTATAGAACATACTGAAAAAGAAATTCCGGTTGCCAGAAACTATTCCAAAACTATTAAGGAATTATTGAGCCCATCTTCAAAATAATTTTTCTATCGGGAAATTGAAGAGTATACAAAATTTGAAATTTTACTATTATTATTTTTTACAAACTAATTTGTGCTGACATTTTTGGATATTAATCTGTTTTGATAAATTAAAGCATTTCATAAAAAAAGCAAACCATTCGTCACAAGATTTTGCTATTTGTCCCAAAATCATTCATTCTGTCCCAAACACACCTAAGTTAGTGAATATAGGTTTATGTTTGCAGAAAGTTTCACTTCTGATGTAGGTGAAAGAAAGCAATTGCATCCTTAGAAAAATAAAAATTTTACTAATTTATTAATTTAAAAAAAATGAAAAAAACAATCAACATGATCATTTTGCTCGTCTTATTAGGCTTGAGTAATAATTTAAATTCACAAACGATCACTTCTGTTGCCAATGGTAATTGGACAAATCCAGCAACCTGGGGTGGAGCAATTCCACAACCTGGAAGTAATATTGTTATTAATCATACTGTAACGTTAAATACAGATTGGGGTTATACAACTGGATCTATAACAATTAATGCTTCTGGTTCTTTAAACGGAAATTCTAGTATGAGGGGAATAGCTATAGGTAATAAACTAACAGTTTATGGAATATTCAATGTGGCAAGAGTGATTTTATATTCGGGAAGTATAACCAATAGTGGCACTATCCAGATTGATAGTCTGATGAATACAACAAAATTAACAAATTTGAGTGGTGCAACAATAAACGCTTCACAATTTCAAATAGGTAGTGGTGGAACATTTAATAACTATGGTTCACTTGTATCATCATATATTGTCAATTTAGATTCATTAAAAAACAATGGAATGATATCAACAAATAATCTTATAAATTCTAAAACTTTTATCAACTCTACAACAGGTTTGATAAACCTTAACAATAATTTTCTTAACACTGATTCTCTGACTAGTCCTGGAGTTTTTACTAATAATGGAAGAGTTGTTGTAAATAATAACTGGTGTAATAAAGATGAGGTAAATGGAATTGGAAAGTTTTGTGTTCAAAATAACAGCAGTAATTCAGGTACGATGTCTGGAACTTTTGATTTTTGCGATTTAACCGGAGGTAGTATAGACATAAATACAGGAAATATCGCAGGAACCATTACCTATTGTTTATATTCTTGCGTTACTGGTATTAATGAAAACACAAACAATATTATTATCAATGTTTATCCAAACCCATGTAATGGAATATTCTCGATTCTTGCTAGAAATAGTGCATCAACTTTAAATTTAGAAATATTTAATATGCTTGGAGAAAGCATTTATACAAGTCAGTTAACAGATAAAATTGACATTGATCTAAGCAAACATACCAAAGGTTTATATTTGATTCAAATAAAAAGTGAAAAAGGGATTATAAATACTGGCAAAATTATTATTGAATAAGACTTTAAACATAAAATAACATGAAGAAAGTAACTTTTATCGTAATCTTTTTTATATCACTTCTGTTTTGTCAAACCTCTATTGGTCAGAGACCAATTCATCGCAAGACATATCTTAATACTAATAAGGAAGTATTAAATCACAATCAACAAGAAGATTTTAAACTATTATTGAACGAAAACTCGCAAATTATTCTTTTGGGTGAAATGCACGGTTATAAAGAACCACAGAAAATAGATTTTGCTTTGTTAAAATATCTCAACAAAACAAAGGGATTCAGATATTACCTTGCTGAATTGGATTATTTTGAAACATATTACTTCAATAAATTTTTAGAAAAAGGAAATGATAGCTTGTTGATGATCGTATTTTCAGTTTGGGATGAGCAAATTTCGCAATGGGCAAACAAAGATTTTTTAGGAAAAATAAAACAAATAAGAGAACTCAATCAATCACTGCCTGATGACAAAAAGATTCAATTTCTTGGAGTTGATCAAATTCAGAGCAGTATTATATTAAAATCATATATGATTGAATTATTGAAAGAAGTCAGCTATAAAGAAGGTACAAATCCAGTTTTAGATACCTTGCTTTACCTTGCAAGATTTCCAAATAAAAATCTTAAACAAATAAAGGCTTTTGCTCCTATTTTACAATCAGACTTTAACAATAATAGCGTTTTTTATAAAAATTTATTTGTGGAACGTTATTTTGACTTTGCATACATGATTAAAAATCTATTAGTAAAGTCTGTCAATAGAGACAGCATTATTAATGAAAACTTCAAATTGTTAATGAATCAAAATCATCTTGAGAATGAAAAATTTTATGGTTTGTGGGGTTATTACCATATCAATCAGAATGAAATAAATGGAGAGATGCCTTTGGCTCAACTTTTAAAAAACACATATACTGTAAGTTCAATTGCTATTGTAACCAGCAAAAGTGAGAATATGTGTCCTTCAACTTCATTACCAAGGTTTATAAGAGTGGAAGGAAAAAAATTCGGAAGTACAAAAGCAGTAAATAATGATGGTTTTTTGTTTTCAACAAAAGGAATCAATAATCTGAAAAAAGTTAGTCAATCCAATACCTCCACCCTATTCAAACTTAATGGACTAAATTCTCCATATAATAAAGGTTTACTTCTATGCAAAACGAAAGGAAAATTTGGAGGAGGAATTATACCAACAAACAAAAAGGCTTCAACTATAGATTACTTTCAATACATCATATTGGTGAGAGATTCTAGAGCGGTAGATTCGTTTGAAGAATAATTGTAATGTATAAAATGAGTGTTCGCTTCTTATACATCAAAGCTGAAATTAAGAAAGTCAAGTGGTTAAATATATTCATCTTTTATCTGCTTGCTTTTCTAATTGCAGCACCCTTTAATTCTGGATTTTTAGTGGAAGCATACCGAAACATAACTAAAAACTATTTAATTAGTAGTTGGGGTTATTTGCCTGCAGGTTTTGGGACTTTAGTTGGAACTTTAATTGTTTTATGGCTTGACAAAAAACATGAGAAAACTATTACTTTACTGGGAAATGCTCCATTCAAAAATATTACCATTGCAATAATTCCATTGATTGTGTTTACTATAATCGGTTTAAAAAACGAATTACTTAAAAACGAACACTATTATGCGTTTATTTTTATGGTAATTAATTTAGCTTATGCTCTTGCAGAAGAGATCGGTTGGCGAGGTTATTTACAAGATGCTTTAAGACCAATTTCTTCAAACTTTCGTTATATATTTATAGGAATATTTTGGTGGGTATGGCATTTTCGTTTTTGTTCCACCTTTGAAATAACACTTTTTCCTGTAATATGCATAACAAGTGCTTTTATATTAGGGAAATTTGTTGAACAAACAAAATCGTCCTTTACTGTTGCAGGTTTACATTCTTTGATAATAATACTGACGAACACAGGAAAATTAAGTATTTCAAAAATAACTGGTGCATTTATAACAATTCTTATTTGGTTTGCTATTGGATATTTTTTCAAATTGAACGAAAATAAAAAACCTGCTAAATAATACAATTAGCAGGTTCATTTTATAAGAATAAAAAAGATTAGGTTTTCATACCGCCACAAACATTAATTACTTGCCCGGTAATGTACGAAGATAAATCAGAACCAAGGAAGATACAACAATTAGCTACATCATCAGGAGTACCACCTCTTCTTAATGGAATTGATTTTGCCCATTCTTGTTTAACTTCATCCGAAAGTTTTGCAGTCATTTCGGTTTCAATAAAACCAGGAGCAATTGCGTTGCACCTGATGTTTCTTGAACCTAGTTCCTGAGCAATTGACTTGGTAAAACCAAGAATACCTGCTTTAGAAGCAGAATAGTTTGATTGACCAGCATTACCAGCAACGCCAACAACAGAACTCATATTTATAATGGAACCACTGCGTTGTTTGAGCATCACTTTCTGAACGGCTTTGGTTAAATTAAAAACAGATTTTAAGTTAACGTTTATAATAATGTCCCATTCAGCTTCAGACATTCGCATCAAAAGATTATCGCGGGTGATACCAGCATTGTTAACTAAAATATCAATCGTGCCGAAATCGGCCATCACATCATTAACAAGTTTATCAGCATCAGCAAAAGAACTAGCATCAGAAGCATAGCCTTTAGCTTTAACTCCAAAAGCAGAAAGTTCTTTTTCTAAAGAAATAGCGATGTCGTCATATTTAATATCAGAAAAAGCAACATTAGCTCCTTCCTGTGCATATTTTAAAGCAATGGCTTTTCCGATTCCTCTGGAACCGCCGGTTACTAATGCAGTTTTACCTTTTAAAAGATTCATATGTATAATTTTTAAGGTTAATTTATGTTTTTAATAATAAAAGCGTTTTCAAAAAGATGAAAACGCTTTTCCTGATTCTAATTAAGAAATTATTTTATCTCCCAAGTATCTCCACTGTTAAGCAAATCATCCACAGATTTAATAGTAGCAGATTTCTTAGCATTTAAAATTTGTTCTTCAACCATATCGTCATAAGTAGGAAACATAGCAGAACGGATAACACCAAGTGCAATAGGGAATGCAGGAGGTTGCATTTTAGCAAGCATCAAGTGTATACCAGGATCTTGAGAATATTGGTCATGAACCAAAATGTCATTTTCAGTGATCCCATTTTCCCCAATTTTAACAATCTCTAATCCAGCTGTAGCCAATCTAATACCTTTTTCTTTATTTTTACCAAAAAGCATTGGTTCTCCATTTTTCAGATGTAACTGATGATCGTCTCTTAAATCTTTAGAAGTAATCAACTCATGAGTTTTATCAGCAAAAATCACACAATTTTCGAGGATTTCAATAACAGAAGTCCCATCATGACGAGCTGCTTCAAACATGACATCTGTCATCATTTTAATATTGTTGTCAACTACTCTAGCAAAGAAAGTTCCCTGAGCACCCAAAACAAGTTCACCTGGGTTAAAAGGATGTTCAATAGTACCCTGAGGAGAAGTTTTAGTTATACTACCCATTGGGGTAGTTGGGGAATATTGACCTTTTGTTAACCCATAAATCTGGTTATTAAATAACAATATATTTAAGTCAACATTTCTACGAATAATGTGAATAAAGTGGTTACCACCAATTGCCATTGAGTCGCCATCACCAGTAGCAATCCAAACACTAAGATGTGGATTAGCTATTTTAACACCGGTAGCAATAGCGTTTGCTCTACCATGGATTCCATGAAAACCATAGGTGTTAACATAATAAGGGAAACGAGAAGAACAACCAATACCAGAAACAACACAAAAATTTTCTTTTTTGTAGCCTATTTTAGGAAAAACATTGGCAACAGAACTAAGAATAGCATGACCACCACAACCGGGGCACCATTTTACCATTTGATCGCTAACAAAATCTTCTTTGGTTAACGGAACTCTTGACCTTTCAACGGTTAAATTTTCATCCATTACTTATTTCTCCTTTAAAATTTGGTTAAACTTTTCTTTTAATTCTGAAACCACAAATGGCAATCCCTGAACTTTATTATATTGTGTGAATTGGTATTGTGGGAATTTCATACGTAAATAATTTACCAATTGACCACTATTCAATTCACATACGATGATTTTCTTGAATCCTTTAAAGATCTTATCCGTATTTTTTGGAAAGGGCATTATATAGTTAAAGTGAGTCTGGCTGATTTTCTTGCCTTGTTTTTGCAATTCATCAACTGCAGAGAAGATAGCACCATGAGTACTTCCCCAACCAACAACCAATAAATCTCCTTCTTTTTCTCCAAATAATTCCTGATTAGGAATAAAGTCAGCGATTTTTTCAACCTTCTCCGCTCTTAAATCTGTCATGATCTGGTGGTTCATTGGATCGGTACAAACATTACCGACAATGTTTTCTTTTTCTAAACCACCAATGCGATGACGTAATCCTTCAGTTCCCGGCAAAGCCCATTGTCTTACCAATGTTTTATCGTTTCTGCGGTAAGGTTTAAAATTTTTGTCATTTGCTTCAGCAATAGGAGGATTGATAGCAGGTAAATCTTTTACTTTAGGTATTTTAAATAATTCAGATCCAAAACCAAGACAACCTTCAGTTAATAAAATAACAGGTGTCATATGTTCCATAGATAATTTTGCAGCCTCATAAGCATAATAGAAACAATTAACGGAAGTTGATGCAGCAATAACTATAACAGGAGCTTCACCATTTCTTCCAAATAATGCCTGCATTAAATCAGATTGTTCAGATTTAGTTGGCAAACCGGTAGATGGGCCACCACGTTGTACGTTAACAATAACCAAAGGTAATTCAGTGATAACAGCAAGACCTATAGCTTCACTTTTCAGAGAAAGACCAGGACCAGATGTTGTGGTTACAGCAAGAGAACCTGTAAAACTAGCACCAATAGCAGAACAAATACCAGCAATTTCATCTTCCGCTTGAAAAACTTTTGCACCTAATGATTTATGTTTGGCAAGTTCCATTAAAATTTCGGTAGCAGGAGTGATAGGATAAGAACCAAGAAATATAGGTCTTCCAGAACGTTCGGATGCAGCGAGTAAACCCCATGCAACTGCTAAATTTCCTGTAATATTTCTGTATGTTCCTTTTTCCATCTTGGCAGCAGAAACATTAAAAGTAGTTTTAATAGCTTCTAAAGTTTCAGCATAATTATAACCTGCCTGAAGAACAGTTTTGTTAACATTTATAAATACGGGTTTCTTTTTAAATTTCACTTCAAAAAATTTGAAAGTTTGTTCAAGCGATCTGTTAAAAAGAAAATTTATAATACCAAGCGCAAACATGTTTTTACTTTTGTCTGCTGTTTTTGGGTCAACATTTAATTCAGTTAAAGCACCTTTTGTCATAGATGTTATAGGAGCAGCAATCAGGTTATAATTATCCAGACTACCATCTGTAAGTGGATTGGATTTGTAACCTGCTTTTTCGTTTGCTTTGTCTTCAAAAACATCTGCATCAACAATAATATTGGCGCCTGGTTTAGCCCATTTAAGGTTTGATTTGAGGGAAGCAGGATTCATTGCGACAAGGACATCACACAAATCGCCAGGAGTATGAATTTTTATTTTACCTAAATGCACCTGAAAACCAGATACACCTGCAATGGTATTATGAGGTGCTCTAATTTCGGCTGGATAATCGGGAAATGTAGCAATATCATTTCCTAATATTGCAGCAGCATCAGAAAAAAGTGTGCCAGTAAGTTGCATTCCGTCACCAGAATCACCAACAAATTTAACCACAACCTCATCTTTTTCTACAACATTATTTTTTTTCTTTGTCATATAAATAGTTTAGGATTATACGTTTGTTGCTGCGAAATTACATCAAATATTTTTAAACTATAGGAAGTTTTTAAGCTTTTTTTATAAAGAAAAATTTAAATGTATATTTTATTATAGTAAATAAATTAGTAATGAATGAATTAATAAATATTTTTATTTTTATTTTTTGATTTTGTTGCTAAATATTATCTTTGCAAACAAATATTAAAATAAAAATTAAAGTTATGTCATACAAAATTTCCGAAGATTGTACAGCTTGTGGTACTTGCATTGATGAATGTCCAGTAGATGCTATCTCTGAAGGTGATATCTATGTAATTGATCCAGATGTATGCACAGATTGTGGTTCTTGTGCTGATGTTTGTCCAGTTGAAGCAATTCACCCTGAATAATTCATCGAGCAACTATCTATTATAAAATAGTTGTAAAAAATTAAAGATTTTAAAGCTCACTTAGGTGGGCTTTTTTTGTTGGTTGAATTTTAAAATGTGTTATTTTGTTGATTTCAATTTAAAAGTCAACATTATGGACTGTATGTAATCAAACAAAAGAAAACCTCCTGAAAAAGGTGTTATTAGGATTTAAATAAATTTGCTATTTTCCCAATTGTTTTAATTCCAATCAAAATCTTTACAAATAAAACAAACTCTTTTATCCTAAACCCATTAGTAGCTGTTCCTTTTTTTAGAAAACGCATGGCTTTTCTTCTGTTATTATCAATATATGAATGAATTGCACAGAAATAATAGGAATTAGCAACTAAAATATTCTTTTCTTTACTTGTTAATGGAATATTTTGTAATATCCAATCTCTGGCAAGAAGGTTCTTATTAATTATTATTGAGTTATCGCCTCGCATAGATCGATCATCGTGATCATTAATACTTATTGTTATTTTATCAATAACATATATTTTATCTTTAACTAAATTTTGCATCAGAAAAAGCCAATCTTCCATTATTGCATATTGTCTATCTTCTATAAATAAATGTAAATCAGGATTATCTCTTTTTATACAAAAATGACAAGCAAATACATTTCCATTTAATAGTATTTCTTTGGTGTACCAAGATTCTGATAGTCTTTGAATAGATGATGGTTTGCTTATATTATTACGTGTTAGTTCATATTTAGTAGCAATAAAATTAACATTCCCATCAAAAGAAGAAATTGCATTGTGCAATGTTGATAAATGAAAGGAGTACATTAAATCATCTGAATCGAAAAACAAAACATAATCCCCATTTGCTTTTTTAAATCCGAAATTTCTTGCAACACCACGCTCTTCATTTATTTTTTTAAAATAAAATAAATGCTTGCTTTTAACAGAACATACAATTTCTTCAGTATTATCGGTGCTGCCATCATCAACTACAATTATTTCAAAATTAGAATAATCCTGATGCAGAACAGATTCGATGGTATCTATTATAAACCCAGCCCTGTTATAGGTAGGAATCACTATAGAGAATTTAATATTTTCGTTCAGTTTTTCCATTTATTCTTTAAAAACCCAACTCCTAAATTGTTTTTAATGAGTAATAAAAGGTTATTTTTTATTTTTAAAGGGCTTTGCTTATGAAATATCAATTGGTTGACTCTTTTTGTGTTTCCCCAAGTATATTCCTGAATAATACAATTACGAATATAATTAATAAAAGCCTTATTTAAAATATCTTCTGGTAATTGTTGTTTATAAGTATAATGAATGTCTCTTTCGTTATCATAAATACGAAGTATTTTGAGAATTTCTATATTTTGATTGTAAGGATATGAATTAATGAAACGACTAAACACTTTACGATAATCAAGATATAGACCAGGTGCTTTGTTATTTGTTTTAGATTTAGAGTGAATTCTAAAGCGAGATAACAATTTATCTATTTTAAATGTTTTATAGTTAAAGAAAATACGCATCCAAAGATCATAATCCATAAGATAATGCAAATTCTCATCTAGCAAACCCACCTCTTCCAATACTTTTCTTCTCCAAAAAACAGAAGGTTGGTGAATAGAAACTCTTGATAGAAAATCTAAAGGTTCAAAATCATTTACTTTATAATACTCTGTTTTACCAGTTTCGTAGAATTGCTCTACATCGCCATAAATCAGGTCAAGTTCGGGATTGTTAAGGAAAATATGTGCAACTGTTTGTATGGTATCTGGAAAATAAACATCATCGCTGTTAAGCCAGGCAATAATTTCACCAGTAGCTTTGCGAAAACCTTTATTAATGGCATCACTCTGGCCTTTGTCTTTTTCTGAAACAGAATATGTTATCTGCTTCTCATACTTTTT
The DNA here is from genome assembly GCA_020718065.1 of Marinifilum sp. Classification (GTDB taxonomy): domain Bacteria; phylum Bacteroidota; class Bacteroidia; order Bacteroidales; family CG2-30-32-10; genus CG2-30-32-10. Next base: position 57,203 of record DYDE01000005.1, read on the forward strand.
AATAATATCTTTAGAATTATCAGTACTTCCACCGTCAATAACAATATATTCAAGTGCAGGATAGTTTTGTGAAATTATAGAATGAATAGTTTCTTCAAGATAGATGCCTTGATTGAATGAAGGAGTTATTATACTTATTAAAGGAAGTGCCATTTAAAAAACCTATTCAAATCCGATTTTATTGAAATAAAAGACATTCCGTGTTGTTTTATGGGTTGGATTGTTATCGGGGTTTCTTATTTCCTGAACACCGTAAGCCACAAAATAGTTATTGTACCAATAATCTATATCCCCACTGGAATTGCTTTTAACTTTATCTTCAGGGTATAAAGTTTCTATAGGTGTTCTGTCTTTTTCATCAATGGTAATGCTTCCATTTATTTGTTTTGAATATAATGTACTATTATAATTGTATAAAACAATCATATTGTTTTCTTTATCAATAACAAAACTTATTCTTTTTTTAAGATTAAAAGAAAGTATATCCCAAATTTCCATTGTATTGTCCCACATTAGTGCTCCATCTTTATCGAAAGCGGCAACAATGGCATGTGTATAACGATAACCATCGAAAACAGTGTATGAATTGGTTTGAGGATATCCATTATAGTAAGTAGTATAATATTCAGTATGATATTCCGGATAATACGCTTCGGAAGCAAGGATAAAGTTGCCATTGTAAACAAAAATATCATGAACCAACAACTGATAATTCAATTCGGTTTCTCCCCCTTTGTTCTTGTTTTTGGCATTTCTCTTTAAAACTTTGTTTTTGGTCTTAAAACTCAAGTAATTATAAAAGTTTTTAAACTCATTGAAGCTATAAAACTTACAATATTCCTGAATATTATTGCTAATTCTCAGAATATAATAACCCTGTGTGTTAGAAGATGCGTCAGGGTTTTTATTAAGATTGCTATTTAATGAATAAGTCCCCAGGATCATTTTATCGGATTGGTTAACGGCAATGATCTTTGCTGTTTCCAAATAGTTTTTTTGATTTCCTGAAGCGATGTTTGTAGTATTTATTTTTTCGGCAGTGAGAGCATATTCGTTTAAACAAAAAGTGTATTCGGATGATTTTTTGTCTTTTAAAGCAATTACTGCTTCAATTGTTTGAGAAATTTTATTAATTGAAATGTTCAACAATGTTCCTACAAGACAACTCTCATTAAATGAAATTGTTTTTGTTTCATTTGTTGAAAAATTAGTAAAATATAATATTGGTTTTGACTTATATGAAGCAGTTTTAAATGAAAGGAAGCAACCTTTAGATGTTTTTTTCTTAGAAAGGGTGTTGCCACCCCAAACACAAATATCGTTTAAAACAATAAATTCAGATACAGCAATGTTTTCATTTACATATCCTGATTTAACAGAAAGAGAATTCTCTTTTATATTAATTTTAAGTATTTGATAGTCCACTTTATCTTCAGTGAAATCTGTTTTTTGAGTGTAAAGTAAATAAACATTATTATGAAATGCATCGAAGTATGTAGAAGAAAGCGTTAAAAGCACAGGCATTTCAATTTTTTTTGACCAAATGAAACTCAAGTCGGTTGTATAGCTAGCTAAACTTATAGTTCTTGAAGTTACTCCTTTTTTAAGGACAGGTTCTCCCATAATTAACAAACCGTTAGATGAAAGAGGAAGAAGAGAGTAGTTGGTATCTTTTTTATCGATATTCATTTCAACCCTTAAAGGAGCCTGAGCCTGAATATAATAACTTAAGAAGAAAAGGAATATAACAATGAAATTAATAAATTTATTATTTAAACATTTTTTTTGTCTAAAACCCTCAATAAATGAATAAAGACTATTGCGAATAATGTGTTGGTTCATAAACTTTATTTTTGGTTAGCTGATATTATTTACAAAACTATGTATTTTTTCAAAATCTTTTAGAAAATAAAAATTGAATTAGAGATTCTTCATCAATTTTTACTTCGTAACCTATCAGTGATTTTTAATTTTCTGAATACCAATCTTGTTGTTTAAGTTAAATATTGTTAACTTACTTTTTGCCATTGCCGCAAAAAGTAACAAAAAGGTCTAGCTGCATCAATAGGCAACCGCACAAGCATCGGTGCTTGGTGATGCAGCCCGGCCACCGCCGCCAGAAATTAGATTGGTTGGTAATTTACATAGAATACATCGCTTATATGGAATTTTATAAAGCATTTATCACTAAAATCAAACAACAAAACAAACATCTATTATAACTTGCGCTCAGATTCAATTAACAAGCAAGTTTACCTTTGCAGGAAATTCATATTTATAGAAATTTCATTAAAGAATATGTTTTGGAAAAAAATTCAGAAATCAAGATCTAATTATCATTGAGTACTTAGTTATAAATATTTTAAGCTTTTCCAAGTATTAGCGATTTTTTGTATAAAAAACTAATTGTGCAATAGATTTTAAGATAAGAGGTATTTGAAAGGTGGAAAAAACCAAATTGCAGATAAAATTAGCTTATATGTATATTGCTTTTTAAATAACTTATACATTGATTATATTTGCATTATAAAATGGGGTAAGACGAAAAACCATAAAACAGAGTAGTCGAATTAATAAATATATTGTATATGAAACCAGCAATTGTTATATTATTTGCTTTATTGGTAATTGTAGCAGGTATGTTTTTGCTTGCTAAATCTAAAAAAGAAGAACTCGGCAAGTTCTTTAAATTTATATCTTATACTGTGGTGATTTCGGGATTTGTAATAATTTTTATTGTAATTCAAATAAGTATTATCAGAACTCTGGGAGAATGCAGGAATAAGTTTATGTATTTTGGAATGCACAAGGGGTTTAACAAAGAAATGCCCTGTCCTATGCCTGATCATAAAATGATAATGATGAATGAAGATATTATGAACGATGGTAATAATATAATTAAGAAAATTGAAATAGTTGGTGATGATAAATGTGGTATGATGAAAATAGGAAGTGGAAACGGATGTGGAATGAGTACTAATTGTATAATGAAAATGGGAAATGATAAAGGTTGTGGTTCGGGAACATCTTGTCAATTGAAATGCTTATCACCAGAAGAAAGGGCAATGGTAATTACTAAACGTATTTCTGATAAAGTTACTTTAACTACAGAACAATTTACAAAAGTACAAGCATTGTTAATTGAAATTTCAAAGAAAAAAGAAATTTTAATGAAAGAGGGTGGCGAAGATCCGATAAAAATAGAAGGTCTAATGAAGAAACATGAACAAGAGCGTATTGATGCTATTAAAAAATTGTTAACACCAGCCCAGATAAAACTATTGCCTGAGGATTTACCAATGTAATAATTATTTTAAAAACTAAATTTCTTTGAAAGTGGAAGCCCTGCTAAATTATAGCGGGGCTTTTATTTGGTAACCTTAATGAAATGAATTTTTAATAATTGTTTGTTCTATTTTTATTTGTGTTTAGAGGGATGAAAAATGGAGAAAAGCAATTGACTGGAAGAAGAGTTTGTTTTAATTTTATGTTTTGAGGATCGATAGGTTCCGGAGCGCGTCGGAAGAGGGGGAAATAGGTTCGGAACATGAGGAAATCGATCCGAAAGGAGAAGAAATAGGTTCGGAACATGAGGAAATAGGTTCGGAAGAGGAGGAAATCGATCCGGAAGGAGAAGAAATAGGTTCGGAAGAGGAGGAAATAGGTTCGGAACATGAGGAAATCAATCCGGAAGGAGAGGAAATGGGATCGGAAGAGGAGGAAATCGATTCGAAAGGAGAGGAAATGGGATCGGAAGAGGAGGAAATCGATTCGAAAGGAGAAGAAATAGGATCGGAACATGAGGAAATAGGTTCGGAAGAGGAGGAAATCGATCCGGAAGGAGAGGAAATGGGATCGGAAGAGGAGGAAATAGGTTCGGAAGGAGAGGAAATCGATCCGGAAGGAGAGGAAATGGGTTCGGAAGAGGAGGAAATAGGATCGGAAGGAGAGGAAATTGATTCGAAAGGAGAGGAAATTGATCCAGAGCATGAAGAAATTAATTTGGAAGGAGAAGAAGTTGATTCGGAACAAGAGGAAATTTGATTGGAGCATGAGGTAATAGAGTTGAAAGAAGGAGATTTTAGTTTTGACCTCTATCCTAAATCCTTTCTCCCATCGGCTTAGGGACCAAAAGGAGAAAGGACTTTTGCAGTTGTTATGGTTTTAGTGGTTTGTTTGTTAATTTGTATGAGGATGTTAAAAGAGAAACATTTTGGAAATGTTTCTCTTTTTTGTAAAATATTGATTTAAGAACAAAGATTAACGATTTACGATTTTGGACATTTTGTCCCCTATCCTAAATCCTTTCCCCTGAAATGGGCAAGGACTTTGTCGGTAGTTGTGGTTTGTGGGGTTTGTTTTGCTAATATGGTTTGTAATATAATGATTTGAGAACAGGGATTGAGGATAGTTCGACTATGCTCACTGCAAGTTTTTGATTTGAGATTTAACCTCAGTTGGTTGTAGCATTTAGTGTATTGTTTGGGTTTAAATTATACGACAGAGAAGTTGTGCGAAGATTGTATCTTCGCACTAAATAAAGGTTAGGTTTTGTGTAACAAAAGAAAAAATAACAGATTCGGTATAAATGTTTTGAAAATTTTACAATATATGTAGTTGCAAACTACAGATGATAAAGTGCGAAGTTACAAACTTAGCACAACTGGGTGTAAGAGGTTCTCCGATGGGCTTTCAGCTCATCGGCTTCCCACTCGATTGTGTGTAGTTGTTTTTTTAATAAAACTTGACAGGTATATGTATCTTTTAAATTTATATCAGGATTGATTCATACAATAATCATTCTCAAAATTACAGTTTCAAATATTGTATGCGCAAATTTATTGAAAGGTATGGCTTAGTATAGTATTCACTATTTATTCTATCGGTATTTCTTTGTAAATAAAGTTTTTCTTTAAAATTATAACCCAATCCTATATTAATTCCAATATAATTTGTAGTTAGAAAGCCAATTTCTGCTGATAATTGACTGTTCGTTAAAGAAATATTATTGAAAGAGATAGTATTATTGTTATTTGAGATGATAGTATTAGTTTTAAAATAGGTATCATCATTAATTTCTTTATTATAAAGAATTGAAAAATTTACTCTTTTTGTGATTCTTTGTTGAATAAAAGATGAAATACCACCTGTTACAAAATATTGAAAACCCAAATCAGTGTTTTTAAGTGCTGACCATTCAAATGCAAAAATCGTGGGTACTCCAAAAAGTATTTTTAATTTTTCTGAAGGCTGATATCGAGCTTCAATAGCAATTAATGGTTTTTCTTCGATTTTGTTTTCCATCTCCTGTCTATCGTAACCCCCCATAAGTATTATATTCCATTTGGAATTCAATTCATAACCACAATAAAATACTGTAAAAAATTTATTTCCGGTTTTATCGTAAAGGCCAATTTCATCGCCTTTTAAATAATTTTCAGTTGTAAGAATAAAATTCCATCTTTTTAGTTTATATTCTAATGCCGTCCACAACCAAATATGTTGAATTGTTTTGTTTAAGTTTTCATTATCTGATAATATATCATATTTGCTATATCGTGTTCCAATCATAGAAGAGATTGTTTTCGACTTGATAATTGGTAAATAATTGGTAATTTGAATTTTGTTTAACCTGTTATTGGTTATGTCTGTTTCACTTTGAAGAATAGTTTGGGTGCCATCAATGGATAATTTTTGTCTTAACAACCACAAAGAGAAACCATCCATTAGCGGACAATTAGGTTGCCAAAATACATCATCTTTCGTATTCAATTTCCAATATGCAGAATCTTCTTGTGAGAATGATTTGATGGATACTAACAGGAATAGGAGTAATTGTAATGCTGAAAGTTTCGGTAATACTTGACATATTGAATAGATAAAAAATCGAAATAATCTGTTTGACTGGTTGAAAGTATTTTGCATATCCAAAGAATTTAAATTTGATGATGCAAAGAAAAGCAAACCGTAGATGTTTTATCTTGCCAAATGACAAGAATTGTATCAATGTGGTTTTTTAAAAGCATTTTTTCTAATCCGGCTGAATGAAGTATCTGTAATACCGAGATATGAGGCAATATTTTTTAATGATGAATACTGAAAAATATCCGGATTATTTTGAATTAAAGTAAGATATCTTTCTTCTGCTGTTTCTGTCAAAGCCGATAACATTCGTTCTTTAAGCGTGCAAAATTCTTTCACCAGCATTAAACGACCAAATTCTCGAAATTCTGGTATTGAATGAAACAAATTATTTATAGTATCATAGCTTAGTATCCAACCTTTGCAGTCAGTCAATGCCTGTATATTTTCTTTTGAAGTGCTTCTGAAAAAAAAAGATGAGGCATCGAATACTGGTTGATTTTTAAAGTAAAAATTGGTTGTTACATCGCATCCATTATAATCATAAATATACGTTCTTATGTAACCTTCTTCTAAAAACATATACTCATTGCATATTTTCCCGGCTGAAAGAATAAAATCATCTTTGCGAACATTTTTTACTTCAAAATGCTTTACAATTTCATTAATAATTGCTTCGGAAATAACAGCGTTTGATTGAATGAATTTAAATAATGATTCTTTGTCTTTCATTTGAAATAGTTATTCTTTTATTCTCGACTGTTACAAGGTAGCAACTTACAATTACACACAACGTTTACGTATATGAAACGTTTGGCATTTCGAAGCACTTACCTGTCAAGGTACAACAACTTTTGATACGGGCTGAAACCTTCGATAACCCACTGACTGCCAAATGTTTTATACACGCTGTGTGCGCCCTGCATGAGCAGAGCACACCCGA